>CANREE010000018.1 GCA_947629545.1 uncultured Lachnospiraceae bacterium
CTAAAATATAACACAAAAGAGGGATCTCTGCTTTATTAATTATTCAGTTGTAACACATGTATTGTAAACCTACAGTCAGTGTCGGCGGGAGACCGGAAATCCGCTTGCAACGCATGCCGGACTGTGATAAAATCAAAAGGTATCTCCCGAGAAACAGGAAGTGATTATTATGTATGAATTCCAAAGCCGTATCCGGTACAGTGAACTTGATTCCGAAGGCAGACTGTCCCCTGCGGCCATTATAAATTATCTGCAGGACTGTTCCACATTCCAGTCTGAGTCCGTAGGGCTGGGGCTGGATTACTTAAATGAACGCCATCAGGCCTGGTGGCTGTCTTCCTGGCAGATCGTCATTGACCGGTATCCGAAGCTGGGGGACGAGATTCGGATTGGCACCTGGCCCTATGATTTCCGGGGAATATACGGGTACCGTAATTTTTATATCCGCGATATGGCCGGACAGTATATGGTTCGGGCCAATTCCATCTGGTTTCTGTTTGATACCGCGGCAGGACGTCCGATCCGCGCCGGGGAGGATCAGATTCGCGGCTACGGCGGGCTGGAGGAGCGAATTCCAATGGAATATGCTCCGCGGCATATTGCGCTTCCTGCGGAATATGAAGAAGGCTCTCCTGTCACGGTGGCGAGGCATCATCTTGATACGAACCATCATGTCAACAACGCCCAGTACGTGCAGATTGCCCGGGAGTATCTTCCGGAGGATATCAGAATCGCTGAGCTGCGGGTTGAATATAAGAAGTCGGCTTATCTGGGAGATGTGATGATCCCCCGTATCAGCCGTGTTCAGGAAGGTTATGTGGTTGCGCTGTGTGACAGCGCGGGAAGCTCTCACGCCATTGTCTGGCTGCGGGAGGAGTAGGGACGGCTTCGCAGCCGCCGGAGGTATTATGATCGAGTTGGGAAAGATGCAGGAACTTGTAGTGGTGCGGGAGAAGAACTTCGGTGTCTTTTTAAGCGAGACGGTTGGAGATGAGGCGGCAGTGCTCCTGCCTAAAAAGCAGGTGCCGGAGGGAGTCGGGATCGGCGATAAGCTGAATGTGTTCATTTACCGGGATTCTTCAGACCGGCTGATTGCCACCACGCGTACGCCGCTTCTTACCGTCGGAGAGGTGGGTGTGCTGACAGTCAAGGAGGTCGGGAAGATCGGCGCGTTTCTGGACATGGGTCTGGAGAAGGATCTCCTGCTTCCATTTAAGGAGCAGAACCGCCCGGTTCAGGCCGGGGAGCAGTGTCTGGTGGCCGTCTACCGGGACAAATCCGACCGTCTGGCAGCGACAATGAACGTGTACGGCTATATGAGCAGCAATTCGCCCTATCATAAGGATGACAGGGTAACAGGAACCGTCTATGAGGTCAATGAGCGTCTGGGTGCGTTTGTGGCAGTGGACAATAAGTATTACGGCATGATCCCGGAAAAGGAGCTCTACGGCCCTGTAAGACCCGGCGATGTGGTGGAAGCACGGGTCTTAAAGGTGCGCCCTGACGGGAAGCTGGATCTGAGCCCCAGGGAGAAGGCCTATATCCAGATGGACGCCGATGTGCGTCTGATCTGGGAAGCGATTGAGGGTGGCGGGGGGAGCCTCCCGTTTAATGATAAAGCGTCTCCGGAGGTCATTAAGGAAACGTTTCATTTGAGTAAGAATGCGTTTAAGCGAGCCGTGGGACATTTGTTGCGGGAAGGCAGGATCCGGATCACGGACCATTCCATCGAAAAGGTGTAGCTTATGTTCAAAAACAGACCGGTCTGTGTTGACTATGCGCTGATTGTGGCCGGCGCCTTCATTATGGGGTTCGCCATTAAGAATATGTACGATCCGGTAGGGCTTGTTACCGGCGGCGTGACCGGTATTGCCATTATTGTGAAGAACTACACGGATATCCCCCTGTGGTTAACGAATACGGTGCTGAATATCCCGCTGTTTCTTGTTTCCTGGAAGCTTCAGGGCTTCACTTTTATCAAGCGGACAGCAGTGGCAACGGCGGCTCTTTCACTGTCGCTTTATGTGATTCCTGAACTTCCTGTGGCCGTGGATGATATGCTTCTGGCCGGACTTTTCGGCGGAATCGTGTCCGGCGCCGGAACCGGTCTTGTGTTTCTGATGCAGGCCACCACCGGCGGGACGGATATGCTGGCGGCGCTGATGCGGAGGAAACTTAAGCACTATTCCATCGCGCAGATCATGCAGGTGCTGGACGGCCTGATTGTGCTGGCCGGCGCGGGGGTGTTCGGTATTACCAGCGCGCTTTACGCCTGCATCGCCATTTTCATGGTTTCCAAGGTCTCCGACGGTATTCTGGAAGGTATGAAATTTTCCAAGCAGGCGCTGATCATTTCGGATAAAAGCGACGAGATTGCACGTGCGATCCTCTACCGGCTCGACCGCGGCGTTACGGCGGTTCCGGCCGTCGGCATGTATTCCGGACAGGAGCGGAAGATGCTGTTCTGTGTGGTTTCACGCAAGGAGATCGTGCGGATCCGGGAACTGGTATGGGAGATGGATCCGAAGGCCTTTGTAATAATGAGCGATGTCCGGGAAGTGCTGGGAGAGGGATTTATAGAATATTGACCTAAATCATCAGACAGCTGGAATTGTTTTTTGGAATTTTGGTCAAAATGTTGCCAGAATATGCAGATTAAACAAATTAGAAAAAATTTTTTTGGTAATTTGCAATATGGTAAAACCCCCCGATTTCGTGTATGATAGGTGCAGAAGCAATACGAGGGACAGATGCTTCGTGTCCCGATATATCAATTTACTCATAAGAGGAGGATATTTGCTATGTCAAGTCTGTCACTGAAGAACATTACTAAGGCATACCCCAACGGTTTCGTTGCGGTAAAGGATTTCAGCCTGGAGATTGCCGACAAGGAATTCATCATTTTCGTAGGCCCCTCCGGTTGCGGAAAGTCCACCACCCTGCGTATGATCGCCGGTCTGGAAGATATTTCTTCCGGTGAGCTGTACATCGACGGCAAGCTGGTCAATGACGTAGAGCCGAAGGACAGAGACATTGCCATGGTTTTCCAGAACTACGCTCTGTATCCGCATATGTCCGTGTATGACAACATGGCGTTCGGCCTGAAGCTGCGCAAGACCCCGAAGCAGGAGATCGACAAGCTGGTTCATGAGGCAGCCAGAATCCTTGACCTGGAGCATCTGTTAGACCGTAAGCCGAAGGCTCTGTCCGGTGGTCAGAGACAGCGTGTTGCGATGGGACGTGCAATCGTTCGTAGTCCGAAGGTATTCCTTATGGACGAGCCGCTGTCCAACCTGGATGCGAAGCTGAGAGGCCAGATGCGTATTGAGATCTCCAAGCTGCATCAGAGACTGCAGGCGACGATCATCTACGTAACCCATGACCAGACCGAGGCTATGACCCTTGGTACCAGGATCGTTGTTATGAAGGATGGCGTTATCCAGCAGGTTGACACACCGCAGAATCTGTATGACAAGCCCGGCAACAAGTTCGTGGCCGGATTCATCGGCGCTCCGCAGATGAACATGGTTGACGCTGTTGCTTCCAAGGAAGGCGGCGATGTTGTTCTGACCTTTGGCGAGCACAAGATCACTGTGCCGGCTGATAAGGCGAAAGTGCTTGAGGAGAAGGGCTACATCGGCAAGACCGTTACCATGGGCATCCGTCCCGAGGATCTGCATGATGATGAGCTGTGGCTGGAGAAGGCTGCGAAGAGCACTATCAAGGCAACCGTTCGTGTATACGAGCTTCTTGGTTCCATCGTTAACCTGTATTTCGATATTGTGGATGCGAACTTCACGGCCAGCGTGAACCCGAGAACCACCGCCAGAGTCGGCGATGAGGTTAAGGTTGCTCTGGATACCAGCAAGCTTCATATCTTCGACAAGGACACCGAGCTGGTGATCGTGAACTAGTTTCGGATTGGATGAATGACCGGGAGCGCCCCGCAGACGGGCGCTCCTTTTTTGGTTTCATGCAGGCAGGGCGCCGGTGGCGTCCTGCCTGCATGGTTACTGTGATTTTTATGTGAACGGTCTGGAAAGTCCTTGCATTTTTTGCGTGATTGCTTTAAGATAATATATGGGTAAATTTACGAAAAGGAGAGAGGATGCCATGATTTCGAACCAGATACTTCAAAACACGATTGACGGCCTGAAATCAATTACGAGAATCGATTTCTGTATTTGTGATACGGAGGGAAAGACGCTGGCGACCACATTTCCGGATCCGGCGCAGGATGAGACGGCTATCCTTATGTTCGCGGAGTCACCGGCGGACAGTCAGGTGATTCAGGGGTATCAGTTTTTTAAGGTATTCGATGAGCATCAGCTGGAGTATATTCTGCTGGCCAAGGGCGGCAGTGATGATGTATATATGGTAGGCAAGCTGGCCGCGTTTCAGGTACAGAACCTGCTGATTGCTTATAAGGAGCGTTTTGATAAGGATAATTTCATCAAGAATTTGCTGCTTGACAACCTTCTGCTTGTGGATATCTATAACCGGGCAAAGAAGCTGCACATTGAGACCAATGTCAAGCGCGTCGTTTATATCATTGAGACGAAGAATGAGAAGGACGCCAATGCACTGGAGACTGTCCGCAGCCTGTTTGCCACGAAGGTCAAAGATTTTATTACGGCTGTCGATGAGAAGAATATCATCGTCGTCCGGGAGGTAAAGCAGGGTGAAACCTACGATGATCTGGAGCGCACGGCCAATGTGATCCTCGATATGCTGAATACGGAGGCCATGACCAAGGTCCATGTCGCTTTCGGCACCGTGGTCGGCGATCTGAAGGAAGTTTCCCGTTCCTACAAGGAAGCTAAGATGGCGTTGGATGTAGGCAAGATTTTCTACAGCGACAGGAATGTGAACGCATACAATAAGCTGGGTATCGGACGGTTGATCTACCAGCTGCCGATCCCGCTGTGCCGTATGTTTATTAAGGAAATTTTTGACGGTAAGTCCCCGGATGAGTTCGATGATGAAACTCTGGCGACGATCAATAAATTTTTTGAGAACAGCCTGAATGTCTCTGAGACTTCCAGACAGCTTTATATCCATCGGAATACATTGGTTTACCGTTTGGATAAGCTGCAGAAGAGTACCGGGCTGGATCTGCGCGTTTTCGAGGATGCGATTACATTTAAGATTGCGCTCATGGTTGTCAAGTATATGAAGTATATGGAGAATTCCGATTTTTAAGGGGCCTTAAGGACAGATGATAGAGATTTCTAACGTGACGAAGGAGTATGTGGAGGGTAATAAGGCCCTCCGCAACGTCAGTATTACGATCGACGACGGTGAATTTGTCTTCATTATGGGCCGCAACGGTTCCGGTAAGACGACCATTTTTAAGCTTTTAATGAAGGAGGAAGAACTGACTTCCGGCCGCATCGTCGTCAATGACATGAATCTGGGCAGGATGCCCAGAAGCTATGTGCCGAAATACCGCAGGAGGCTGGGCGTCGTATTTCAGGATTTCCGCCTTTTAAAGGACCGCAATGTCTATGAGAATGTGGCCTTTGCACAGCGTGTTGTGGGCGCACCCACGAGGCGCATCCGGGAATCTGTTCCCGCGATGCTCCAGATGGTGGGACTTTCTTCCAAATATAAGATGTATCCGCACCAGCTCTCCGGCGGAGAGCAGCAGCGCGTGGCCATTGCCAGGGCGCTGATTAACCGTCCGGAAGTTCTTCTGGCTGACGAGCCTACCGGGAACCTGGACAGCCATAATGCGATGGAGATCATGAAACTTCTGGAAGAGATCAATGAGATGGGGACCACGGTCGTTGTTGTTACACACAGTCATGAGATCGTGGAGAAGATGCAGAAGCGGGTGATTTACATGGAACGCGGCTGTGTGGTCAGCGATGGAGCAGAGGGCCTCTATGGGGACGATGACGAATGGGTGACAGAAAGCGGAGAGGACTATGAGAATTAGCACATTTTGGTATTGCCTGAAACAGGGTGTGAGGAATATCTGCAGGAATATCTGGTTCTCGCTGGCTTCGGTTGCGACGATCGCGGCCTGTATTTTCCTTTTTTGTATGTTCTTCAGCATCATGGTAAATGTCCGGCATATCGTGCGGCTGGCTGAGACAACCGTAGGCATCACGGTGTTCTTTGATGAGAACCTGACAGTCAGCCAGATTCAGGCGATCGGTGAGGAGATCGCGAAGCGGCCGGAGGTGGACCATATGGAGTTCATTTCCGAAGAGGAAGCCTGGGATATCATGAAGGAAGAATACTTCGAGGGACTGGAGGAATTGGCGGAGGGTTTCGAGGAAGACAATCCGATGGCCGGTTCATCATCGTATCAGATCTTCTTAAATGACATTTCGCGGCAGGCGCAGTTCGTGGCTTACTTAAATGGGCTGGAGGGTGTGCGCCGTGTGAATTATTCAAACAGCGCCGCGGCTGGTCTGACCAGTTTCAATACGGTTGTGGGTCTCCTTTCAGTGGTCATTATCGGTGTGCTGCTGGCTGTGTCGGTATTCCTGATCAGCAATACGATCAATGTGGCAGCGGCTTTTCGAAAAAATGAGAACCAGATCATGCGCTATATCGGCGCTACGAACGGTATGATCCGTGCACCGTTTGTTGTGGAGGGTGTGATCATCGGACTTCTGGGAGCCATTATCCCCCTTGGCGTTATGTTTTACCTGTACCGTCAGGCGGTCGGATATGTGCAGGAGAAGTTCCAGATCCTGTCAGGGATTTTTCAGTTCCTGCCGCTCGAGACGATTTTTCCGTATATGGCGCTGGCGGCGACACTTCTGGGATTGGGAATCGGCTTTTTTGCGAGTTTTTTTACGATACGGAAGCACTTGCGTGTATAGGCGGTATATTGTGGCGGTTTTAGGATAAGATATCATAAACTACCTTTTATTTTACACTTGCGGCGGCCGGCAGAGCGTCGGCTGTCTGTCGCGGGAGGAGTTGTGTCAGACGATGGAAAATGGTGAGTCAAAGAATAAATTCTGGAAGGGCGTTCTGGTGGGAGCCCTGGTCATGGCCTTTGTCGGTCTGATCGTAGTGGGGATTTCTGCCGGGATGTTTTTGATCGGGCGGTCGGTCATTGGTAATCAGGCGCTCGTGCAGGGTGAAAGGCAAACAGACGCTTTGGAACCCGGCGCGGCCGGCGGCGGAACAGCGGATGATGCTGCAGGCAGCGAGGAGAAGGAATTGAATCTGGAGGAAGTCGAACGGAAGATGGAATATATTCAGAGCATGGTCGATGAATATTTCCTTTACGATGAGGATCCGGAGAAAGTGGAGGACGGGATCTATGTCGGCCTGATGTACGGTCTTGATGATCCCTACGCAGGGTACTACAATGAAGAGGACTACGAGGCCTTCACAGAAGACGCGGAGGGCGAATACTGCGGCATTGGCGCGATGGTGCAGCAGAATATGACGACCGGCACGATGACGATCGTTCGCGTGTTCAAGGACGCACCTGCCTATGAGGCCGGTATGCTGCCGGGCGACGTCCTTTACAAGGTCGATGACGTATATGCGTCCAGCAAGGATCTGGACCTGCTGGTTCAGGACGATATCCGCGGTGAGGAGGGAACATTTATTAATATCACGGTTCTGCGCGGCGAAGAGATGGAGGAAGTGGAACTGCGTGTGGAGCGCCGGCATGTGGAAGTCCCGTCGGTGGAATATCAGATGCTTGAGGATCAGATCGGCTATATCAGCGTAATGCAGTTTGATGTTGTCACGTCCCGTCAGTTCAGTGCGGCGGTCGACGATCTGGAGCGGCAGGGCATGGAAAAGCTTGTCATCGATATGCGTGACAATCCGGGCGGCGTATTGGATACGGCAGTGGAAATGATGGCCTATGTGCTGCCGGAGGATAAGCTTGACGGTCTTTTGATCTATACTGAGGATAAGGACGGTAAGGGGGATCACTTCTACTGTAAAGACGGCCAGATCATTCAGAAGAACGATTACGGCTACCCGACGCCGGGCTATCCGAAGGCGGACGACCATGAGATTACGGTTCCGATCGCGGTTTTGGTCAATGGCAATTCTGCGAGTGCCTCGGAGTTGTTCACGGGAGCGCTTCAGGACTATGGCGCAGCGACGGTCGTAGGCACGCAGACTTTCGGCAAGGGAATTGTCCAGAATCTGATTCCCTTAGGCGATGGGACTGCGATTAAACTGACGACTTCCCGTTATTATATTCCCAGCGGCGTCTGTATCCATGAGATCGGTGTGACGCCGGATGTTGTGGTGGATCTTAGCGAGGAACTGAAGGGGCAGGCTGTTGTGGAACTTGAAGAGGACAATCAGTTGGCGGCGGCAATAGAAGCACTTAAATGAGAGTAAGCAGCTTCCTTTCCGGAAGCGCATAGGAAAGATCCGGCGGCCTTGCCGTTGCAGGGAGAAGGACTGCGGGGGAGCGGAATTTTCATATAGAAACAGGGGATGGGTATGAGTAAAGGGGTATCTGGCAAACCGCAGCAGATACCCCTCGGTTTATGTCCTGTTTTGACAAATGCGGTCTTTACCCGGCAATTCGCTAATATGATTGATGGTCGTGTTCGGGCAGGGCGGAAGCTTCGTGAATTGTGAGACAGAGGTGATTTTTATGAAAACAAATGACAAAAAGAAACTTTTTGAGACGATGCCGGTGCCAAAGGCCATCGCGGCCATGGCCATACCGACGATCATCAGCCAGCTGATCAATTTGATCTACAATATGGTGGACACGTTTTTCATTGGCCGCACTGGTAATTCCTACATGGTGGCGGCGGTAACGGTGGCCTTCACGCTGTTCATGATGACCATCGCCTTCTCCAATCTGTTCGGCATCGGCGGTGGAAGTCAGGTGGCCAGGATGATTGGAAGCGGCAGGGACGCGGACGCGAAGAAGGTCAGCGCGTTCAGCTTTTACGCCACCATCGCCATTGCGGTGGCGTATTCACTGTTGATCGGACTGTTCATGACGCCTGTTTTAAGGCTTCTGGGCGCGTCGGAATCCACTATGGGATACGCGAAGCAGTACGTGTGGCTGGTCGTGGTGGCCGGAAGTCTCCCCACGATTCTTTCCATGATGGGAGCCCATCTGCTGAGAAATGTGGGCTATTCCAGACAGGCCAGCATCGGCCTGTCCGGCGGCGGGATCCTGAATATGGTGCTGGATCCGCTGTTTATGTTCGTGCTGCTTCCCGACGGCTGGGAGGTGCTCGGCGCCGCGCTGGCGACGTTGATCTCCAATATCGCTTCCTGCATCTATATGCTTTATATGCTGAATAAAGTCTCGAAGACCTCCGCCCTCAGTATCCGCCTTGCCGACGTCCGCGGCGTGAAGCGGGCGGATATGAAGGGCGTCTTTACGGTAGGTGTGCCGTCGGCAATTCTGACGGGGCTGTTCGATGTAGCCAATATTTTCCTGAACGCGCTGATGGCAGTTCACGGGGATCTGGCTCTGGCGGCTGTGGGGATCGTCATGAAGGTGGAGCGCCTGCCCAACGCCATCAACATCGGCATCTGCCAGGGAATGCTTCCGATCGTGGCCTATAACTTCTCCTCCGGCAACCGGGAGCGGATGAAGAGCACGATCAACACGGCCCGCGTCTGCGGCCTGGGGATCTCCCTGCTGAGCCTGGCGCTGTTTCAGGCGTTCGCAGCTCCATTGGTGCGGATCTTTTTAAGCACTTCCGCGGGGGACGTGGAAGCGGCGCTTGTCACCATCGGCTTCGCCGTTATCTTTATCCGGATCCGCTGCGTGGCGTCTCCGTTCCAGTTTCTCAACTATCACACGTCTTACTGCATGCAGGCCATGGGTGACGGCTTCGGGACACTGCTGCACGCCGTGGTCAGGGAGCTGGTCTTCTACATACCGTTCATGTTCCTGCTGGATCGTCTGGCCGGAGAAAATGGCCTGGCCAGCGCCCTGCCGGTGGGCGAGGCCTGCGGCGCGGCCTTCGCGCTTCTCCTGCTTAAGGTCAGGATGGGGAGAAGGCCGAAACAAACAGCTTAAAGTCCTGCTGCCGTCAGCCCTGTATCCGCTTCTCCAGCATGCTGATGAGCTGGTACAGCGCCGTGGATACCAGGCAGAGGATGACGATCGACATGACCAGCATATCCATTTTAAATACCTGGCTCGCGTAGATGATCAGGTATCCCAGCCCGGCTCTGGCCGAAAGAAATTCCCCGATGATGACGCCTACGAGGCAGAGTCCCACGTTGACCTTCATATTGCTGATGATCAGCGGGACGGACGCGGGGATCAGCACCTTCGTCAGAACGTCGCGGCGCGATCCGCCCAGAGACGTGATCAGGCGGATCTTATCGGCGTCGGTCTGCATGAAGCCGGTGTGAAGAGTCAGGACGGAGCCGAAGACTGCTACCGAGACGGCGGCCACGATGATCGTCTTCATGCTGTTGCCGAGCCAGACGATGAGAAGCGGCGCCATGGCCGATTTGGGCAGACTGTTGAGCATGACCAGATAAGGCTCCAGCACTTCCGACAGGCTGCGGCTGCTCCACAGAAGGACGGCGGCGGTCACGGCGATGACCACGGTCAGCAGAAAGCTGACAAGTGTTTCCAGCAGCGTGATTCCGGCATGCAGAAATATACTGCCGTCCGCTGCCATCTGAAGGAAGCATGTCAGAACGCGGGCCGGGCTGCTGAAGATGAAGGAATCGATCATGCCCAGCTCCGAAAGCAGCTCCCACAACGCCAGAAAGAGAACCAGAAGCATGACGCGGACGATCCGTACCTGAACGCGGTGGCGGCGTTCGGCTGCCAGATACGCCAGCTGCCGGGGACTCGGATTGCTGTCATTGGGATGTTTCATCGCATTTCAACTCCTTCCATAATTGATCGAAATAAGCGGAGAATTCCGGCGCGTTCCGCCGCTTTAGGGGGCCGGCGGCATTCGGGCCGAAGGCGACCGTGAGGATGGCCTTTACGCGGCCGGGCCGGCTGCTCAGCACCAGGATCCGGTCTGCCACGGAGATGGCTTCGGACAGGTCGTGGGTGATCAGGACGGCGGTCTTTTTCTGCGTCCGGATGATCGTGCTGATATCGTCGCAGACTTCCAGCCTTGTCTGATAATCGAGAGCGGAAAACGGTTCATCCAGAAGCAGGATGTCCGGTTTTAAGGCCAGCGTGCGGATCAGCGCAGCCCGCTGTCGCATGCCGCCGGACAGTTGGGACGGTTTCGCATCGCGGAAGGATTCCAGTCCGTACGCGCGCAGCATCGCCGTCAGGGTTCGGAGGGATTCTTCGCTCTGCAGACGCCGCGGCCAGGTCGCTCTGTGTGTGCACAGTTTCTGTCGGGCGTCCCGGATCTCCAGCCCCAGGGCAGTATTTGACAGGATGGTCCGCCATTCAAGCAGATGATCCCGCTGCAGCATATATCCGATGACGGCGCCACTCTCGGCGCGGGGAATACCGTCGATGAGGATTTCCCCCTCCTCCGGCTCCAGAAGGCCGCACAGCAGGGAGAGAAGCGTGGATTTCCCGCAGCCGGACGGGCCGACGACCGCGAAGAATTCTCCGTCTCTGACGTCAAAGGATATATGGGAAAGGGCGGTGGTCTCGCCCGATAATTCGTGGTAGGAATAGCTTAGGTCTTTCACTTCCAGTTTCGGTTTCATATGGCACCTCCTTACCCTATTATTTTATGTCGGGGCCCGGAGGACGTGAAGGACAGTGTGAAACAGAAAAATGTTGAAAAAACAGATTTACTTTTTATAAAAGGATTTGTATAATAAAAAGAAAGCGATTGAAAAGGAGGCGGTTTGAGATGGGAAAAGTACATGACACAATTGAGGAGTTTAAGAAATTCATTTTCCGTGGAAACGTTATAGATATGGCGATTGGTGTTGTCGTCGGCGGTGCATTCAGCACGATTGTGAATTCTCTGGTGAACGATATCATTATGCCGGTTGTCGGTGCAATCGGCGGCGATACATCGTTTACTAATTATAAAATCGTGCTCCATCCTGCGGTGCTGGATGAGGCGGGGAATGTTGTGACGGCCGAGGCCGCCATCCTGTACGGCAGTTTTATTCAGAACATCATTAATTTCCTGATCATTGCGGCCTGTGTTTTTGCCGCTGTTAAAGTAGTGAATACGATTACGGATCAGTTCAAGGCAAAGGAAGAAGAGGCACCTGCGGAGCCGGCGGGCCCGACATCAGAGGAGCTTTTGGCTGAGATCCGTGACCTGATGAAAGAAAAAAAAGCATAATGGATCTGTGGAATGGCGAATGACTGGCCTCCGGTTTCGGAGGCCGTTTTGCTGCTCGGATTCATGTGTTTTTTGCATGAAAATATCGGTAAAGTATCTGGACAGTCTGAGAAGTTTGTTCTATACTGTACGTTAGATTGATTTGAGGGAAAGGAATTTGTTCATAATGGATGAAGAGGAGAGGCGTGTACCCAGAAGCCGCAAGAAGAAACCGATGTCTGCTGCTGCAAAGATAGGAATGGGTATGGCTGTCGTTGCGGTATTGGGGGGAATTGCGGGAACAGCCGGCTATCTGTATTATACGGGTCAGGGAGCGCAGTATTGTACGGTGTTTTTCCCGAATACCGTGGTAAATGGCTTTGATGTCTCGATGAAAACTGTGGATGAAGCAGAGGAAATTGTCGCTTCGAAGTCCGGTGATTATGTCCTGACGATCGTAGGGAGAGGCGGCGTTGAGGAGAAGATCACCGGCGAGGAAGTCGGGATGCATTATGTGTTTGACGACTCCCTCAATCAGTATCTTGCGTCGCAGGATCCGATGGACTGGTGGGGACATCGAAATGTCACGACAGAGTATCAGATCGATACCATGCGTGTGGCAGACGAGGATATGCTCAGCGAACGTATTGAGAAGCTGGTATTTCTGGATGATACGCAGATCGTGGAACCCAAGGATGCTTATCTTTCGGATTACATTGAAGGCGAGGGATATAAGATCATTCCGGAAGAGGAAGGTACTGCGCTGGATAAGCTGAAAGTGAAGAAGGCTGTCAGAGATGCTGTACATAATCTTGATACAGTTTTGAATCTGGAGGATTTGGACGTTTACCTGGATGCGGATGTAATGTCCGATGATAAGACGTTAAATGAAACCGCGGATAAACTGAACGGTTATTTGGCTGTAACAGTGACATATCAGTTTGGTGATGAGACTGAAGTGCTTGATAAAGATACGCTTGCAGGCTGGATCACATTAGGAGAAGACGGAACGATTGTGTTGGACGAGGAGCAGGTTGCGGCTTTTGTGAAAGGACTTGCCGACAAATACGATACGGCCGGAAAGCCAAAGATGCTCAAAACCACGTCCGGAGAAACTGTGACAGTGCCGGGCGCGACTTACGGCTGGCGCATTGATCAGGAGAAAGAGGCGGAGGAGCTGTGCGCGTTGATCAGCGCGGGTGAAAGCCAGATCAGGGAGCCGGTATATGCCCAGGAAGCCAGAAGTCATGGGGTAAATGATTATGGCGACACTTATGTGGAAGTGAATCTGACAGCCCAGCACCTTTATTTTTACAAGGATGGAAAGCTGGTCATCGATTCAGATTTTGTGTCGGGAAGCCATTCAAAGAAACATGATACGCCGACGGGGGCATATTTTATCAATTATAAGCAGAGAAACCGGGTACTGCGCGGAGAGAGGCGGGCGGACGGCAGTTATGAGTATGAGTCTCCGGTCAGCTATTGGATGCCGTTTAATGGTGGGATCGGATTGCATGATGCCAGTTGGCGCGGCGCGTTCGGGGGGAAGATATACCTTACGAATGGGTCCCATGGATGTGTGAATCTGCCGACATCGGTGGCGAAAACGATCTACGCAAGCATTTCTACCGGGGATGCGGTACTTTGTTTTACGACGGATGACTCCGGCAGCAATGTCTATCCCGGTTCGTCGAAACCGGCTGCGTCTAAGACCGATGCTTCGGACCAACCGAAAGAAACACAGCCTGCGGCGACACAGCCGGCAGAAACGCAGCCTGCGGTGACGCAGCCGGCAGAAACACAGCCCGCGGCGACGCAGCCGACAGAAATACAGCCGCAGCCGGGTGCTGACCTGAACGTGCCGAATCCTGAAACGGAATCGCAGGCGGCGGCCGGGCCTCCGGAAGCGTCTAATTCAGGGCCGTCTGCGCCGATAGGACCTGTGGGAGGGCAGGTGTCGCCAGCAGCGACACAGCCGGCGGAAACACAGCCGGAGACGCAGATACAGCCGGAGTCGGAGACCCAGCCGTCAGGTCCTGTGGCGCCGGGAAAAAGGACCGGGTCATGGGGACCGTTGGCTGAATGATGCGTATGATTGATGAGCGCAAAGGATCGGCACGAAACGCCGCACGGTCCGGCTGAATAATGGGGGCGGCAGAAAATGGCTGCTAAATGCGGCAGGTTTTCTATGAGACAGAAATACAGGCGGGGGATACGGGTCTTCCGCCTGTGTTTTTCGCTATTGTTTCGAGAGCCTGTTGCAATAATGCTATCGAACAAATGTTTGCATTTTTGAGCCGGATGTGCTATACTGTTGACATTGGCGGTAAACGGCAGTCGTTGCGGAAAACGACGGAACAGGCGAACGCAGGCGGTTATATTAGATACAAAAGGAGTTATTGTTTCATGGCAAAACAGTTTATCAAAATCCGAGGTGCCAGCGAGCACAATCTGAAGAATATCGATATCAATATCCCCCGGGATGAGCTGGTGGTGCTGACGGGCCTGAGCGGTTCGGGCAAGTCGTCCCTGGCGTTCGATACGATCTACGCAGAGGGACAGAGGCGCTATATGGAATCGCTGTCCTCCTATGCGCGGCAGTTCCTGGGCCAGATGGAGAAGCCGGACGTGGAGAGCATCGAAGGCTTGTCACCTGCCATTTCCATCGACCAGAAGTCGACGAACCGGAACCCCAGGTCTACCGTGGGAACGGTGACGGAGATCTACGACTATATGCGTCTTCTCTACGCCCGGATCGGTATTCCCCATTGTCCGAAGTGCGGCCGGGAGATCCGCAGGCAGAGCGTGGACCAGATGGTGGATCAGATTCTGGCGCTGCCGGAGCGGACCCGGTTCCTGCTTCTGGCGCCGGTGGTGCGGGGGCGCAAGGGCGAGCACGCGAAGGTGCTGGACCAGGCCCGCAAGGGCGGCTACGCTCGCGTGCGGATCGACGGCAATCAGTATGAACTGAACGAAGAGATTAAGCTGGACAAGAATATCAAGCATAATATCGAGATCATCGTGGATCGCCTTGCGGTGCGGCCGGGAATCGAGAAGCGTCTGACCGATTCGATCGAGACGACGATGAATCTGGGCAACGGCCTGATGATGGTGGAAGTCGTGGACGGTGAGACCATGACGTTCAGCCAGAGCTTCGCCTGCCCGGACTGCGGCATCAGCATCGAGGAGGTGGAGCCGCGAAGCTTCTCCTTCAATAATCCCTTCGGGGCCTGCCCGGACTGCTTCGGCCTGGGCTATAAGATGGAGTTCGACGAGGATCTGATGATCCCGGACAAATCCTTAAGCATTATGCAGGGAGCCATTACGGTGCTGGGCTGGCAGTCCTGCGTGGATCCGGGAAGCTTCACGAGGGCTGTTCTGGACGCGCTGGCGAAGGAATACCATTTCAGCCTGGATACGCCTTTTGAGCAGTATCCACAGGAAGTGCAGGACGTGCTGATACGGGGCACCGGCGGCCATGAGGTGAAGGTGCATTATAAGGGCCAGCGCGGCGTCGGTATCTATGATGTGGCGTTTGAGGGGCTTCTGAAAAACGTGGAACGCCGATATCGGGAGACATTTTCCGAGAGCAGCAAGGCGGAGTATGAGACATTTATGCGGATCACGCCCTGCACCTTATGTAAAGGGAAGAGGCTGAAGCAGTCGTCCCTTGCGGTGACGGTGGGCGGACTGAATATCTATGACGCGACGGATATGTCGGTGGTGAAGTTCAGGGAATTCCTGGACGGTCTGCAGCTGAGCAGCATGCAGCAGGCCATCGGCGCGCAGATATTAAAAGAGATCAGAGCCAGGGTCACGTTCCTGATCGACGTGGGACTCGATTACCTGGCGCTTTCCCGCGCCACCGGGACGTTGTCCGGCGGCGAGGCCCAGCGGATCCGTCTGGCGACCCAGATCGGCTCCGGCCTTGTCGGCGTGGCTTATATCCTGGACGAGCCCAGTATCGGACTTCATCAGCGGGACAACGGAAAGCTTCTGCAGACGCTGTTCCATCTGCGGGATCTGGGCAACACGGTGATCGTGGTGGAGCACGACGAGGAGACCATGCGGGCGGCGGACTATATCGTGGATATCGGGCCGGGAGCCGGCGAGCACGGCGGTGAGGTAGTGGCGGCTGGAACCGTGGACGACATCATTGCCTGCGAGGGCTCGATCACCGGCGCTTATTTAAGCGGCCGGCTGCAGATACCGGTGCCGAAGGAGCGGAAGAAACAGAACGGCTGGCTGACCGTGCGGGGCGCGAGGGAGAATAACCTGAAGAATATCGATGTGAGCTTTCCTCTGGGGGTCATGACCTGCGTGACCGGCGTGTCCGGCTCCGGCAAGAGCTCCCTGGTGAACGAGATCCTGTACAAGGCTCTGGCGCGGAAGCTGAACCGGGCCAGGACCATCGCCGGAAAGCATACCGGGATCGACGGCGTGGAGAAGCTGGACAAGGTGATCAACATCGACCAGTCGCCCATCGGACGGACGCCCCGGTCCAACCCGGCTACCTACACAGGCGTCTTTGACATGATCCGCGATCTGTTCGCCTCCACGACGGACGCGAAGGAGCGCGGCTACAAGAAGGGCCGCTTCAGCTTTAACGTGAAGGGCGGACGGTGCGAGGCCTGTTCCGGCGACGGCATCATCAAGATCGAGATGCATTTCCTGCCGGATGTGTATGTGCCCTGTGAGGTCTGCGGCGGAAAGCGCTATAACCGGGAGACGCTGGAGGTCAAGTACAAGGGCAAGAGCATTTACGATGTGCTGAACATGACCGTGGAGGAGGCGCTGAAATTTTTCGAAAATGTTCCGACGATCCAGCGGAAGATCCAGACGCTTTACGATGTGGGACTTTCCTACATCCGTCTGGGACAGCCCTCGACAGAGCTGTCCGGCGGCGAAGCCCAGCGGATCAAGCTGGCCACGGAGCTGAGCCGCAGAGGAACCGGCAGGACGATCTACATCCTGGATGAGCCGACGACGGGGCTTCATTTCGCGGACGTGCACAAGTTGGTGGAGATCCTGCGTAAGCTGGCCGAAGGCGGCAACACGGTGGTCGTGATCGAGCACAATCTGGATGTGATCAAGACCGCGGACTATATCATCGATATGGGACCGGAAGGCGGCGACCGGGGCGGCACCGTGATCGCCCAGGGCACGCCGGAGGAGATCGCGGCGTGTGAGAATTCGTATACGGGGCAGTATGTGAAGAGGTATCTGTGATATTTTCCGATTTCATACTTGTACGGTTATGAGAAAATCTGTATAATGGAGAGTATCTTTTTTGAGAATACAGCGTACAGGAGGAAGCAGCGTGGGCAGAGAAAAGATCGTGGTGATCGACTTCGGTGGCCAGTACAATCAGCTGGTGGCGCGCCGGGTGCGGGAATGCAATGTGTACTGTGAGATCTATTCCTATAAAACGGATCTGGAGAAGATCCGGGAGATGGAGCCGAAGGGGATCATTCTGACCGGCGGACCCAACAGCGTATATGAGGAGGGCGCGCCTTCCTGCGGCAGGGAGCTGTTCGAGCTGGGCGTACCGGTTCTGGGGCTGTGCTACGGCGCCCAGCTGATGTCCCATGTGCTGGGCGGCCATGTCTGCAAGGCGCCGGTCCGGGAGTACGGCCGGATCGAGGTGACGGTAGACCAAAGCAGCAAGCTGTTCGGAAATGTATCGGAGAAGACCATCTGCTGGATGAGCCATAACGACTATATCGAGAAGCCGGCTCCCGGCTTCCGCGTGACTGCCCATACGGCGGACTGCCCGGTGGCCGCGGCGGAATGGGCGGAGCGTGGACTTTACGCGATCCAGTTCCACCCGGAGGTGCTGCATACGCAGGAAGGCTCGAAAATGCTTCACAATTTCGTCTACGAGATCTGCGGCTGCGCCGGCGACTGGCGCATGGATTCCTTTGTGGAGACCAGTATCAGGGCGATCCGGGAGAAGGTCGGAAGCGGCAGGGTGCTCTGCGCCCTTTCCGGCGGCGTGGATTCCTCGGTGGCGGCGGTGATGCTGGCCAAGGCCGTGGGCGATCAGCTGACTTGCGTGTTCGTGGATCACGGCTTGCTCCGGAAGAACGAGGGCGACGAGGTGGAGGAGGTCTTCGGGCCCGACGGTCCTTACGATCTGCATTTCATCCGCGTCAACGCCCAGGAGCGTTTTTACAGCAGATTGAAAGGCGTGGAGGAGCCGGAGCGGAAGCGGAAGATCATCGGAGAGGAATTCATCCGCGTCTTTGAGGAGGAAGCGAAGAAGATCGGCAAGGTGGATTTCCTGGTGCAGGGAACCATTTACCCGGATGTGGTGGAGAGCGGCCTGGGCGGCGAGTCGGCCGTGATCAAGTCCCACCACAACGTGGGCGGCCTGCCGGACTATGTGGATTTCAAGGAGATCATCGAGCCGCTGCGGGAACTGTTCAAGGACGAGGTGCGCAAGGCCGGCCTGGAGCTTGGCATTCCGGAGAAGCTGGTATACCGCCAGCCGTTCCCCGGCCCCGGTCTGGGCATCCGGATCGTCGGCGAGGTGACGGCGGAGAAGGTGAAGATGGTGCAGGACGCGGACGCGATCTACCGCGAGGAGATCGCCGCGGCGGGCCTTCCCCACACGCCGGACCAGTATTTCGCGGCTCTGACCAATATGCGCTCCGTCGGCGTCATGGGCGACGAGCGCACCTACGATTATGCGGTGGCGCTGCGCGCCGTGAACACGGTGGACTTTATGACTGCCGAGGCGTCCCAGATCCCCTGGGAGGTGCTGCAGCGGGTCACCAGCCGGATTGTCAACGAGGTGGCGCATGTGAACCGGGTGCTTTATGATATTACTTCGAAGCCGCCGGGGACGGTGGAGTTCGAGTGATGGGATTTCAGGCCGGGAATCCAGTATTTATGCGGGTTCCTGGCCTTTTCATATGGATCCATGACATCAATATGACGCTAAAAAATGGAGATAGATTGTGTCAATAGTTATCCTCAGAATTCTCATTATATCAATATATAATCAATTATATCAAAACCTATAAAATGAACAAATTGCACTTGACAACGAGCAAATGAAATGCTATCATTTAATTACATCAATTTTTGCAGAATGAGCAAATTACATCATTGCATGAGGTAATTGGAATGAGATCTTTTGATTTTAGCAATAAATGGGAAAAGCTTCTTACGCCGGACATCGTGGCCCTGCTTACGCAGATCCACGAATTTAAGGGCGAGCAATCGCTATTTATAGAGGCAAAAGCGGATATGCTGACGAAGCTTGTCGATATAGCCAAAATACAGAGCACGGAAGCGTCTAATAAGATAGAGGGTATCTATACATCAGATGATCGGCTAAAAGCGCTGGTTAGGGACAAGACGACTCCCAGAACCAGAAATGAGCAGGAAATCGCAGGATACAGGGATGTGTTGAATACCATTCATGAGAGCCACGACCATATACCGGTCAGGCCCAACATAATACTGCAGCTTCACAGAGACCTTTATAAATTCGAAGGCTACGATATTGGCGGCAAGTATAAATCTGTCGACAATGTAATTGAAGAAGAGGATGCGCAGGGCAACAAATCCATAAGGTTCAGACCGGTTGCTGCCTGGGAGACCCCGGAAGCCGTGCAAAATCTTTGTGACGAATTTGACAGGGCGATGGGAGAAGGCCGGATCGATCCGCTTATTTTAATCCCGATGTTCATTCTGGATTTCCTCTGCATTCATCCATTTAACGACGGCAATGGCAGAATGAGCCGGCTCCTTACGCTGCTTTTGCTTTACAGGGCCGGATATATCGTGGGAAAATATATCAGTATCGAGCGTCTGATCGAAAAGACAAAGGATTCTTATTACGCGCGCCTGCAAGAAAGCTCTGCCGGATGGCATGAGGAACAAAATGATTATATTCCTTTTGTGCAGTATATGCTCGGCGTAGTGGCCGCCGCCTACAGAGATTTCTCCATGAGAGTGGAGGTATTAATCACCAGCGGCTTGTCCAAACCGGATCGGATCGCGAAGCTGATCCAAAGCACTTATGGGGAAATAACCAAATCGCAGATTTTGGAGCGGTGTCAGGATATCAGTCAGATCACGGTGCAGAGAACGCTTGCCGCGCTGCTGGAGTCGGAGGATATCATAAAGATAGGCGGCGGCAGATACACGAAGTATGTTTGGAACAGAAAGAAGGAGTGAAGGCAATCCAATACCAGAGTCATAAAGGAAATATGTATGAAACAGTTAAAAGAAAAAGAATATGAAGAATTTCGGCAGTACCTCTATAACAAAACACACGGGTACATTTGGACGCCAGATACAATGGAGCTTATCTGCAGCGGGAACGATAACAATCCTGAGCAGATCGGTAAACAAATGCTTGAGATGATGTACAGGATGCGAAACGAGCATGTTTCCCATATGACGAGCGATAAGCGAAGGAAGTATGTGATCCGCAGCCTTCGCAGGGGTGAGGCCAGTCTGCTGAAGGACTTCCTGTATGAAGCTGTCTTCGTGCCGGAAGGAACGGAACCGCCTGCGCGGGACATCATAGAGAAGCCTGAACTGCGCGTGTACACGGATGATTTCGGTTCCCGGAAAGGCGATAACTGTCTGGTGGCCGATCTCGGCGGAAAGGTGGTCGGAGCGGTCTGGGCAAGGATCATGAACGATTATGGGCATGTGGATGAGGAAACGCCGTCCCTCGCCATTTCATTATATAAGGAATATCGCGGCCAGGGCATTGGTTCACAGCTTATGGTAAAGATGCTCGAACTGCTGAAATGGCAGGGTTTTGAACGGGTGTCCTTAGCGGTTCAGAAAGCGAATTATGCTGTGAAAATGTATAAGGATATCGGATTTAAGACGGTTGATGAGAAGGCGGAAGAATACATTATGGAGTATGAATTATAAGGAGAGATAAAACAATGAACCTGAAAGCACAACTGGAATCCGTCATGCAGCAGGCAGTGGAGAGCTGCGAGGTGGCGGGCGTGAACCTTCTGGTGGAGAAGGACGGAGAAGAGATCTGTTACTGTGAGGCTGGAATGGCCGATGTGGAGAAACAAAGGCCCATGCGCCGGGATACGATCCTGCGGCTCTATTCCCAGACGAAGCCCATTACAGCGGCTGCAGTGATGATCCTGATGGAGCGCGGCGTGATCGATCTGTGCCAGCCAGTGTCCGATTTCCTGCCGTCGTATGGGAAGCTGAAGGTTTGGGAGAACGGAAGCCTGCGGCCGGCGCAGACGCAGCTTCGTGTATTCGATCTTCTGAAAATGACTTCGGGCTTGCTGTATCCGGATATGCAGACAGATGCCGGGCGGCATTCGATGGCTGTTTTTCTGGAAATGGACCGGCGGCTTTTTACGGATCACGCGATGACCACACGGGAAGTGGCGGACGCGCTGGTGGGCGGCGGTCTGGCTTTTGAGCCGGGCAGCTCGTGGCAGTACGGCACCTCGGCGGATGTCCTGGGAGCGGTGGTGGAGGCGGCTTCCGGCATGCCGTTTGCGGCATTTCTTAAGAAGGAGCTGTTCGATCCGCTCGGGATGAAAGACACGGCGTTCTGGGTGCCTGCCGGTAAGCAGGACAGGCTCGCGTCGGTCTATGAGACGGTGACGGAGCCGGACGGAACGCGCAGCCTGCAGCTCTATACAGGCAATCATCTGGCGATCCGGAATGACATGAAGGAGGAGCCGGCGTTTGCGTCGGGCGGCGCGGGACTGGCTTCCACACTGGACGATTATATGAAATTCGCGCGGATGCTGATAAATGAAGGCGTGGTGCGCGGCGCGGGAAGCGCGGGAGCGTCCCGGCAGGACAGCGCGGGAGCGGCGTACGACGGGAAGGTTCCGGGGAAGCCGCAGCAGGATAAAGAGACTTCTGGGCAGCAGGACAGCGCGGCGCCGGCTCGGCAGGAAAGCACGGTGCCAGATGGAGCGGTTGCAGGCGCCAGGCTCCTTCGCCCCGCGACAGTCCGCTACATGACCACAGGCGAGCTGACGGATGTCCAGCAGCAGGGCTTCAACCGATGGCAGAATCTGGAGGGCTTCAGCTACGGCAGCCTGATGCGCGTCTGCAAAAATCCGTCCCGTACCGGATTTTTCACCCGGCAGGGCGAGTACGGCTGGGACGGCTGGCTGGGCATGTATTTCGCCAATTTCCCGGAGGAGAGGCTGACGATCCTGATGGGGACCCAGAAGCGGGACGCGGGTACATTTGCATTGACCAGAAAGCTGCGGAATATTGTTTTGACAGCTTTGGCCTGATCGTGCTTTTTCAGCGACAGAACCAGAATAATCGCTGGCGTGAAGACTGTGAATCGCTTTGAGCAGAAATCATGTGTGGAGAAATAGAAGTGATTTTCAGGGGCGGAGAAACTCTGCCGACAGAATCAGGAGAGGGAGACGATGAACCAGAATTATAAACTGCTCATTTCCTATGACGGGACCCGGTATCACGGCTGGGAGGCCAAGCCGGATGCTGAGATGACGGTTGAGGGGAAAATGGAGACTGTGCTTGAGCGGATGGTGGGCCATCCGGTGAAGCTGACCGGCGCCGGGCGAACGGACGCCGGCGTCCACGCAAGAGGCATGGCGGCGAATATGTTTTTGGATGTGGAGATGAGCGAGGAGGAGATCCGTGATTATCTGAACCGGTATCTGCCGGAGGACATCTGCGTGCTGGAGGTGAAGAAGGCCTCGGAGCGTTTCCATGCCCGCTATAACGCCGCCGGGAAGACTTACCGTTACACCTGCTATTGCGGCCCTGTAAAGCCTGTGTTTGACCGCAAATATGTGTGCGTGCTGGATGAGGAGCCGGATATGGAGCGTATGAGGAAGGCCGCGGCTTATCTGACGGGCGAGCATGATTTTGCAAGCTTCTGCGGGAATCCGAAGATGAAAAAGTCTACCGTGCGCACCGTTACGTCCATTGAGATTGTGCGAAATGGCCCGTATTTCTATTTTACGTATCAGGGAGACGGTTTTCTGAACCATATGGTGCGTATTCTTACCGGGACGCTGTTGGAGGTCGGCTATGGGATGCGTACGCCGGAGAGCATGACGAAGCTTCTGGAGGCGAGGAACCGGGCGGAGGCCGGGTATTTAATGCCCGCGAAGGGATTGTGTCTGATGGAGGTTTATTATTCCTGACAAAAGGGGCGGTCAGTGTCCGCCCCGGAAAAGGAGGCAGTTTCATATGTTATATGCAGTAAAACCGCCGTCGCCCGCTATCACGAATGTTCGGCGGGAGGGCGGCAGGCTGATTCTGGAATCGGAGCTTTTTCTGACGGTTCTGGAGCCGAAGACAGCGGGAATCGTCCGGGTGACGGTCACGCGGGAGAAGGAGCTTTCGGATATGCCGCGGCCGGGCATCGTCCCGACGCCTGCGGATGACGATGGCATGCGGAAAGCAGAGCCGGGAGATTGCGTCCAACATCGTGGCAGCACATCGGAGGCTGAGCAGGCAGAGTCCCTGTCGTCCAAGGACTGGACATACGAGGAGACCCCGGACGAGATCATCCTGACGACCGGCAGGACGGTTCTGCGAATCTTGCGGGAAACCGCTTCTTTCTCGTGGTACGATGAAAGGGGCTGTCTGCTTCTCGCCGAGGCGGAGAAGGACAGCAAGGTTCTTGAAAAATTCCCGAAATATCGGATGGTCACGGGCCGGACCGAGCGCGTGAAAACCTCCGACGGTGAGAAAGAGATCATCCGGGAGGCGGAGCGGGCCGAGGACGGCTTCAGCTATCATGCGACGCTCAATGTCCGTTTTCAGGACGGCGAGGCGATTTACGGCTTCGGACAGCATGAGGAAGGTTACGGGAACCTTCGGGGCAAGACGCTCTATCTCTATCAGGAGAACCGGAAGATCGTCGTTCCGATGATGGTTTCAAGTCTGGGCTACGGGATTCTGATGGATACATATAGTCCGCTTATTTTCTGCGACGGCGGGTACTGCCAGTATGCGGGAGCTGCGGCTGGCAGAGGGAGGGATGCGTTGCAGCAAAATACAGGAAACGGCGTTGCCGGTACTTCTGCGTTTTTCTCAGCTGGCGAGACCTCTGCCTTCCCGGCGTACATCTACTCCGAGGCGGTGCCGGAACTGGATTTCTATTTCATAAACGGCGGCACGATGGAAGGCGTCGTCCGGGGCTATCGGTATCTCACCGGCGGCGCGGCGATGCTGCCGAAATGGGCGTTCGGCTACATCCAGTCGCAGGAGCGCTATGAGACCCAGGAGGAGATCGAGCACGTGGCCGACGAGTACCGGAAGAGAGAAATCGGGCTGGACTGCGTGGTTTTGGACTGGTGTTCCTGGGAGGATGGAAAATGGGGCCAGAAGACCTTCGACGCGAAGCGCTTCCCGGACCCGGCAGGCATGGTGGAGCGGCTTCACGGGCAGCATACCCATTTTATGATCTCTGTCTGGGCCAACAGCGATCCGGGCTGTGAGAATCATGAGGAATTCAAGGCCGCCGGACTGTTCCTGCCGGGACAGAACATTTACAACGCCCTGTCCGCGGCCGGCCGGGAAATGTACTGGAAGCAGATGAAAGAGGGACTGTTCCGGTACGGGATCGACGCGTGGTGGTGCGACAACAGCGAGCCGATCACGCCGGAGTGGAACCATGTGGAGCGCCCGGCGGCGCCGAGGGCCTACGACGAGTACGTCAGGACCGTTTCGGATCATCTTCCCGCCGAGCAGATGAACGCGTTCGCGCTTTACCATGCGCAGGGGGTTTATGAGGGCCAGCGGAAAACCACCGGTTTAAAGCGGGTCTGCAACCTGACACGCAGCGCCTATACCGGTTCCCAGAGATACGGCACGATCCTCTGGTCGGGGGACATCGCCGCGACGTGGGACACGCTGACGCGGCAAATCGCGGCGGGACTGAATTTCTGCGCTTCCGGCCTTCCGTACTGGACCACCGACATCGGCGCGTTCTTTGTCAAACGCGGGCTTAACTGGTACTGGCGCGGCGATTTCGAGGAGACGGTCAATGATTACGGCTACCGCGAACTGTTTACGCGATGGTACCAGTGGGGCGCGTTCCTGCCGGTCTTCCGCGGCCACGGAACCGACTGCCGCAGGGAGCTGTGGCTGTATGAAAATACGGAGGATGTGAACTTCTACGACGCGATCCTTAAGGCCAACCGGACGCGCTACCGGCTTATGCCTTATATTTACTCTGTCGCGGGAAACTGCCGGCTGAACGGCGGGCTGATGATGGAACCGCTGGCCTTTGGCTGGAGCGATGATCCGGTCGCATTGGAAGTGAAAGATCAGTATATGTTCGGACCGTCGCTCATGGTCTGCCCGGTGCATGAGCCGATGTATTATCTGCCGCAGTCGCAGCGGATCACGAAAGAGCAGTCCCGCCGGGTCTATCTGCCCGAGACGCCGGGCGGATGGTATGATTATGAAACCGGGGAGCATCTGGAGGGCGGTCAGTGGATCTCAGCGCCAGCGCCGATCGACCGGATCCTGGTGTTCGTAAAGGCCGGCTCGGTGATTCCTCAAGCGGATTTTGCACTGTCTACGGAGGAGCAGAGCGGGGAGATCCGCGTAAAGATATATCCCGGCGCAGACGGCGTATTCAGTCTCTATGAGGACGACGGCGACGGGTACGGGTATGAAAACGGCGAATACCGTCTGACCAGACTCTGCTGGGATGACGGAAACGGAGAGCTTTCTGCGGAGATCGTTCACGATTATGAAGGCGGGAAGCAGAGATATCGCATGAAAGAGCAGATATTGGCTGACCGTGAAAGATGTCAGTATCGTTGATCAGACAGAAAAAAGAGACAGCGCGGCTGTCTGGATCGGATTTTCGGGAACCCGGGCAGGCAGCCGTTTCTCTGTGTAAGCGATAGAAACCCTTCATCTGCAAGGAGGCTATCCATATGGAAGAAAATCTTACTCAGATAAGGCAGGATACAATGATGTTCTTTGACGGGCACCGGGAAGTTTTCCTAATATACGAAGCTTTTGAAAACAGGCTCCTTCATCTGTACCCGCAGACGAAAATGAAAGTTCAGAAGACGCAGATCACATTTTCGAACCGACATGTTTTTGCCTGCGTTTCTTTTATGCGGCCCAAAAAGAAATCCGAACTTCCCGCGTCCTATTTTGTACTTACTCTGGGATTATCCTATCCGCTGGAATCGGAGCGGGTAGCAGTCAAAACAGAACCGTATCCCGGGAGATGGACGACGCATATCGTTATTTCTGCCTTATCCGATCTTGATCAGGAATTATTTGACTGGGTTAGAGAGGCGTATGAGTTTGCAGAATGTAAATGAAGCCGTAACTTCAGGTTTGGGCCGTTCTGGTTGTGTCGTTCTGGTTTTTTGATGGGATTTTGACGGATTTTATTGGGATTCAACTGTCGGGTTATAAAAAATCAACCTTCCGGTTACTGTATTCCCCGTTTGGTTTGTGTTCAAAAGATACGTTTCGGCTTAAGATTGAGATGCAACGAAAGAACATAGCAAAGGAGGATTTCATATGCTCGACACACTTGATGAACGCATCGCATTTTACCGCAAAAAATGCGGACTTACGCAGGAAGAACTGGCGGAGAAATGTTCCGTCACGCCGCAGGCAGTTTCAAAATGGGAAAATGCCATAACGTCACCGGACATTTCGCTCCTGCCGCGGTTGTCGGAAATTTTTGGCATCAGCTGCGACGAGCTTCTGGGCGTGCGGAAGCCCGAGGCTGTCGCGATCGCGCAGAACGAGTTTGATCCGTCGCGCGCGATACTTAAGATACGCGTTATTACGGATGAAGCCAGGGTGAACTTAAATCTGCCGCTTGAGATCGTAAAGCTCCTTCTGGCAAGCGGAGCTATCGGAGCTATCGATCTTGTCGAAGACGAGTCGCTTAAGGGCGCGAAAAGCGCGCTCGAAAACATCGATCTCGACCGCGTAATCGCGCTCGCGAACGCCGGCGTCATGGGGAAACTGGTCGAGATTGAAGTGAACGAGGAAAACACGAAAGTGGAGATCTGGGTCGAATGACGGTCCGGATCCGCGTGGAGGGCGTGCGTCTGCTGTTCATTTTCCCGCGCTTTCTTCTGCCGGTCGGACTGCGCGCCGCCGTCCGCTTCGGAGGCGAAGAGATGAGCGACAGTCAGAAGGCACTTATGCTCGCACTCTCGAAAGCGGTGCGCAAGATGCACTGGCGCCGATACCGGGGTCTTGAGCTCGTCCGCGTCAGCGTATCAGACGGAACGGAGATCGTTATAAAATTGTAGGAATGAATTGTTGAGTGCTCATAAGGCAGTATAAAAAGTAGAAAGCGGCATAGTCCTGAAAACAGGGACTGCGCCGCTTTCTTATTTCTATACGAGCAGGTGTTAATAGATATGTAAAATGTTAGATTATGGGATGAGAATTAACGATTCAGATTAACGCAATCGTTAATTCTTGTATTTTACAGTTAATTCTTGGCTTTCTTGTCGAGATGTGATAAAGGGATGCTTTGACGATTTTGAAGGCAGAAAAAGACGAGCCGTCTGCGCCGCTGCAGCTCTGACGCGATTTCTGTCATAAAATGTAAATTAGGGATTGATTAATTCCGGGAAGTCCACTATAATATGCGTTGTTTGTTTTTTTAATCCCCCAATAAAAAGACAAGGAGAATCGTACAATGGAAAACAAAAACGGACTTTCCGAGGAGGCATTTCAGTTTGAGGGCAAGATGCCTCTGTCTCAGGCAATCCCGCTGGGCCTGCAGCATGTGCTGGCCATGTTCGTGGGAAACCTGACGCCCCTTCTGGTGATCACCGGCGCCTGCGGACTGGCGGGCAACGCGGAATTCGCGGATCTGCGGGTGGCGCTTCTGCAGAACGCCATGCTGGTGGCCGGTATCGTGACCCTGATCCAGCTGTTCTCGATCGGGCCCATCGGCGGCAAGGTACCGATCATCATGGGTACCAGCTCCGGATTCATCGGCGTGTTCAGCGGCGTGGCAGCTTCTATGGGCAGCGGCATCCTGACTTACGGCGCAATGATGGGCGCATCCCTGCTGGGCGGCCTCTTTGAGGGCGTGCTGGGCTTCTTCTTAAAGCCTCTGCGCAAGTTCTTCCCGCCGGTCGTCACGGGCACTGTGGTGCTGTCTATCGGACTTTCGCTGATCTCCGTCGGAATCAATTCCTTCGGCGGCGGCAATACGGCCAAGGACTTCGGTTCCATGGAAAACCTCCTGCTGGCGACCTTCGTGCTGGTGGTGATCCTGGTCGTGAAGCACTGCACGAAAGGGTTCTTAAGCTCCTCGGCGATCCTGGTGGGCATCGTGGCCGGCTACATCGCCGCGGTGATCATGGGCCTGGTTCTTCCGCACACCGCGATCGACGCGGAGGGCGTGGAGTACACCAAGTCCTGGGTCCTGAACTGGAGCCAGGTAGGTACCTCGGCCTGGATTGAGATCCCGAAGCTTATGCCGGTGAAGCTGGTCTTTGACCTGCGTGCGATTCTCCCTGTCATGATCATGTTCATCGTGACAGCGGTGGAGACAGTGGGCGATATCTCCGGCGTAATCGTTGGCGGTATGGACCGTGAGGCGACGGACAACGAGCTGGCCGGCGGCGTGATCTGCGACGGTATCGGTTCTTCCATCGCGGCCCTGTTCGGCGTACTGCCGAATACCTCCTTCAGCCAGAACGTGGGTCTGGTGGCCATGACCAAGGTGGTCAACCGCGGCGCTCTGGCCTGCGGCGCCATTTTCCTGGTTCTGTGCGGTCTCGTTCCGAAGCTGGGCGCGATCATTTCCATCATGCCCCAGTCAGTGCTGGGCGGCGCGGCCGTGATGATGTTCTCCTCCATCGTACTCAGCGGTATCCAGCTGATCACGAGGAAGCCCCTGACAGCCAGAAGCCTGTCCATCGTGGCGGTGGCGCTGGGCGTTGGTTACGGCATGGGCGCCAATACGGGCATCCTGGCCCATACGCCCCAGTACATCCAGCTGATCTTCGGCGGCTCCGGCATCGTGCCGGCGGCCATGGTGGCGATCATCTTAAACATCGTGCTTCCGAAGACGAAGGAAGATCTGGAGCAGGAAGCGGCGTAAGAGGCGCGGAGAGCGCGGCGAAAACGGCGAGAGTTTCTTTGAAAGGATAGAGAAACTGAGATAAATGCAATGCGGACAGTTTGTCACTGACATTCTGTTCTCAGGGAAATATGAAGGCGTGCTGCGGCACCGGGGATTCCGGGCGGGCACGCCTTTCTTTCATTTTTCCGTGTGAGCAGAGTGCCAATGATGCCTTGCTTTATTTAACGCTTCTTGCACTTCTGCAAAGGGATGAATGATAAATAAGCGGTCATTCTCCTTATTTTCTGATATAAGATTCGATATTTAGTCAGAAATTATTCTCTCCAGAAGAGTCAGGTCCTCCGACGTATCAATGTCTCTCAGCTCCATCGCAGAGGCGGCCTCGATCAGGCGAACCTGCTGCGGGAAGGATTTTGCCACGTAGGCGCCGCCTTTTTCCTGAGGAAGATCCCTAAGTGCCGGGAAATGCTCTTTCGGAAAAATGATCGGGTTGCCTGGTGTGCCTCCGTGTGCGAGACGGTAAATGAACTGTGGTTCGTCCAGAAAGGCGCGGGCCATCCGCTCGACGGTCTCACGGGACAGCAGAGGCTGGTCGCAGGCGCAGAACATGCAGCCGTCGGGGAGAGGCGGAGCGTCGGAAGAAGGACTGTCGTCACAGACCGCTTCCACCCCAAGGCGGACGGTATCGTTTCGGTACGGAAATGAATGAAGCACCGCCCGGATTCCCATTTCTTCGCATAATCCGGCAATCTCCGGGTATCTGGTTACAACGACGCGGCAGGAGAACAGGGACGAGTCGGTGGCATTCAGGATCCTGCAGATCAGCGGTTCTCCATGAAATGGGGCCATAAGCTTGTTGCTGCCGAAGCGTTGCCCCAGACCGGAGGCCATGAGGACGCAGGCAAGTTTGGGGTACTTTGGCTTTGGTGTATCCGATGCTTTCTTTTCAATCGAGTTAGTCTGTAAGGCAGGGCAATGGCTGCCCGATTCTGCTTTCGTCTGTGGGGAGAGACGCTGGCGGTCTTCTTCAATGTTAGCATGTGAGATGAAATGCCGACAGTCGTTTTCCTGCGTTTCTTCACGAAAAACCGTACGATAAATTTCCAGATTCGCCTGATAGCAGGCGTCACGATAAGTTTTATATTTTTTAACAAAATCCCGCGCCTCGGCGGTGAGTCGGCTGCCGCCGCCTCCTTTTCCGCCGATGGTTCGCTCGGTCAGTGGAAAACCCAGCGTTTCCTCCGCATGCTTTAACAGATGCAGGGCTTTGGTGTAGGCCATTTGCATTTCCTGAGCAGCGGCGCGGAGCGAACCGGTGCGCTCAATGCCTTCCAGAAGCCGGCATGGGCCTTCGCCGAAGAATTTGTCTCCGTTGTCATCTTTCAGGAAAACACGGGTGGTTGGATACATGGCGGACTCCTTGTTTCTGTATATGACTGAATGATATCTTTATTCCATAATCATAGCAGATTCGGAAGAAATCGGCAAGAAGGACAGTTTACCAGATGCGGGAATGTGTGCAAGATTTCTTTTTCATTTCCGGGAAAACGGCCGAGTTTACGCGGGAAAGTACGGAATTCGGTAACGTGATGGAAATTCAGACGCGTGGCAGCAGGATGAGGCTGAGACAGCCCTTCTCCTCGAAGGCGCGGAGCCGGATAGGGCCGTAGATTTCGGACAGAGCGTCTTCCATATCAGGGAGGCTGTCTTTGGCCGGCTGCAGAATGGCAGTGCAGACACCGTTCTTCAGAAGTATCAGACGGCTGCAATATTTCAGAGCCAGCTGTGGGTCGTGAAGCGTGACAAGGGCTGCTTTGCCGTAGAACGCGGTTCGTTCATTAGAGGTGTCTTCGGCTGAGGTGTGACTGTCAGCGTGGGAGGAATCCTGCCCGCGGATGATCTCTGTCAGCAATTCCATGCTCCGGTGCCTGTGCGGGAAATCCAGAGAGCTTTCCGGCTCGTCCAGAAGGAGCAGAGAAGCGTCTTCTACGATGGTACGGGCCAGGATGCAGAGCTGTTTCTGCCCCTCGCTGAGCGTCTGGTAATCCTGTCCGGCGTAAGATTCCAGCCCCACGGCGCGAAGCGCCTTAAGGGCTTTTTCTTTTTGCGCGCGGGACGGCTGCGCCAGAAGGCTGAGTACCGGATTAAAGCCCATCAGAACCACATCGATCACCGGAATGGAGATGGCGATGCCGCTGCGCTGGGGAATGTAGCTGATCTGTTTCGCCAACTGGCGGGCGGTCATCTGCTCCAGAGGCCGGCCGTTTAAGAGACAGGAGCCGGTAAAGGGAAGCTGGCGGCAGAGCGCCCGCAGAAGCGTAGTCTTGCCGCAGCCGTTGGGGCCCAGAAGGCCGGAGATTTCGCCCTGCTTCGCGCAGAATGAGACGTCCTTCAGGATTTGGGAGCGGCCGTAGCCGGCGCTTAGGGAGGACACCTGAAGGCAGGTGTGAGATTCTGCTGCCGGCGCGTCATAGCGGGATGCTGAGACCCGCGTCGAAGAATGATCCGCATGGAATGGTGAGGACGATAATTGTCGGTGAGCAGTGTCTGTGCCGGAATTTCTTTGCGTGCTATTCAGCATTGTTTTTTCCTCCGTTTCCGCTCATGATCAGGTACAGTAAAAACGGCGCGCCCAGAAGCGATGTGAAAATGCTCACCGGCAGTTCAGACGCGGTTACAGTACGGGTCAGGATGTCAGCCGCGGTCAGAAGAACACCACCCAGCAGTCCGCTTAGGGTCAGTGTGTGAAGCCGGTTGTCGCGCATTAGAAGCCGGGCAATGTGCGGGGCCAGCAGGCCGATGAAGCTGATGACGCCGGTGACGCTGATCACAGAAGCGACCACCAGAGTGGCCAACAGCAGGATCAGCAGGCGCATCCGCCCGACGGGAACGCCCAGCATCCGGGCTTCCGCTTCGTCTACTGACAGCAGAATGATCTGTCGGTGGAGAAGGAAGAGACCGGCGAGTCCGGCAGCGCACACGGTGCAGTAAAACGGAATCCGGCTCAGCGTGATTGCGTTTAAGCTGCCCATGATCCAGTATTCGATGGAAGCCAGCTGGCGCTCCGGGTCGGCGGTCAGCTTCAGAATCATGAGAACGGTCTGGGCCAGTGAATGGACCGCGATGCCGGCCAGCACGATACTGCCGCTGCCGGCGGAGGCAGCTCCGCCGGTGTACCGGCGCGAGTACGTCCATCTGTGGCTGGATGTGTTACTTTTATCGGAATATTGGTGGGAGTGCATCTCATCATCGCTGGATGACGCAGTTTTGCGTGAATATCGGTACAGCCCCAGTCCGCCGCCGTATCCGCCGGCGGCGGAAGCTAACCCAAGGGCGATTCCCACAGCCAGCAGGCCGCCCGCGAAGGCGGAAAGCGTGACCGCAGCAGCCGACGCCGGAAGAACCAGGATCGCGAATGCGGCCCCGGCGCTGGCACCGGAGGAAACGCCGATCATATCCGGCGCGGCCAGGGGATTGCGGAACACGGTCTGGAACACGAAGCCGGCCGCGCCCAGGGCGAAGCCGCCGAGGACGGCCATAAGCGTTCGCGGGATCCGAAGCGTTAAGAGAACCTGAAGCTGCATGGCGTCGCCTGCGAGGATTTTCTCCAGAGAGAGCGGATATTTGCCGGCCAACAGGGAGATGACGCAGGCGGTAAGAAGCAGAAGAGCGGAGAGATACAGAGCGGTGCTGCGCTGCATATAGTTGTGCCGCGCCGTATGTCCCGGGGTGTGCTGTACAGATTCACAGGACGCTGAATCAGAAACGTTAGCCGCCGGAGCGTGCAATGCGGCTGAATCAGGATGATCGGTCTGCGAATACGGTACGGCAGAATCAAGCTGGTCGGTCTGCGTTTGCAAATAGCCAGCCTGAGTCTGTGTTTCCGTGTGAGCAGAGCGCCAGTGATGCGTTGTTCGCCTGAAGTGAGTATTCGGATTTGCGTTTTTCTTCTGCTCTGTGCGCATATCGGATCCTCTAGTTTTTCTGATTCCTGCCGTTTTGAATCTTTCCTTTATCATCGACACTTCAAGAGTTTCAGGGCAATCTGCCTGAAGCCGAATGTCGGAAGCAGTTTATATTCGAGTTTTGCCGTGAATGACGGTTATTCTGCCGTACTGTACAGATTCTCCATATCCGGCGAAAATCCGTAGAACATCTCATAATACTCCGCTGCGGCCTGTTTCCAACTATCCGCCGGATAGTTGTCCGGATGAATGACACTGGCCAGCCACATGCTTCCCAGGATGCTGCTGGGGACAGGGCTGTCCCAGGATTCGATGGCGTTGGGGAACTGGTATATATTTCCGTTTGTGACGGCTTTCAGGCCCTTCAGATTCTCGTCCTTCAGGACGGAGTCCACAGTATATTCTGCGTCGGCGGCAAGAATGATGTAGTCCGGATCCCACGCAAGAAGCTGCTCATAGGAAATGTCCGCCCAGTAATCGTCGCTGATTTCCGCAGCCGCGTTCGCACCGGCGGCCTGCCCGATCAGGCTGTTCTGGTACATAGCCGGACCAGCCACGGCCAGAAGGGAGCTGTTGCTGGCAAGATACACTGTGGGCGCGGACGCGGCGTCGATATCGGACAGCGCTTCCGTCAGGGGCGCCAGCTGTTTATCGTGGAAAGCCAGAAGCTCATTGGCGCGGTTCGCCGTATTTGTGGCAGTTCCCAGCAGAGTCACCGCTTCCTCCAGAAGCGCCTTATCCTCCGGATTCACGACGATGGCGGTCAGGCCCAGCTCTTCCAGCGACGGAATGACGTCTTTCAGCTTGGCCGGAAGCACGATCAGATCCGGTTCGAGGGCGGCGCAGCCTTCCAGATCGAATTCCTTGGCGGTACCGACGCTGGGCAGATCGATGACATCGGGGGCGCTCAAACGGTAGATGCTGCGGCTTTTCGCTTTGGCTTCGATACCGACAAGCTTCTCCTTAAGCCCCAGCGCGATCAGCAGACTGGTGGAAATATAGTAGCCGCTGACCAGGGTCTCCGGTTCCTTTTCGATGACAACCTCGCGGCCGATCTGGTCCGTGACGGTTACGGGGTAGGTTACCGCGGCGGAAGTTTCCACGCTTGCCGAGGTCTCGCCGACTGTATTTTCGGTGGAGTTTTCCGCTGCAGCATTATCCGAAGCGGTGGTTTCGGTTCCGATTTCTCCTGCTTTATTAGAGGATTCAGAAGCGGAATCTGCATTGACAGTTCCTGTTTCTGTGATTTCCGCAACGGAAGCTCCGGCTTTGGCCGTTTCCGCGGCAGTTGTCCCTGCGTCAGCAGATTCCGCAGTCGTTGTTGCGGCAGAAGTGGAAGTCTGGTTCTCCGTGCCGTTGCAGCCGGCCAGGAGAATCATAGTGGTTGACAGTACGATAGCAAGTCTTCGTTTCATAAGTAAAGCTCCCAATCGTTATAGTTTTAAAACAACAACGATATTCTAGCAGGCAGGCAGTAATCTGTCAATAGAAACAGGATATGCAGATTTCAACATGCTGGAGGCGTGCCGTGGTGTATTACCTATACTTTCATGCCGGATGAACTGGAGCGGCTGCTCGGCCGCTTCGACGTAACGGATATCAGGCTGTCGGGCCCCGGCGCTTATGCAAGGACAATCCCCCCGCGAGATACTCGTAAAGATCATGAACGATTCCGCGCAGCAGAAGGATTTCCTGGACTTTTGTTATCAATACGATTCGAATCCGTAAGTGTGCGGTATGGGGAAGGATAATCTGCTGGCAATGGGAAATATACGCGCTTGAGGAACGATGAATAAAAAAGAGTTGTTTTTATGCGGTTCTTCATTTATGATAGGATAAGAACGGAAAGGCGGACGGACAGATGAAAGAATACTATTTTTACGGATGGGCAGCGGCGGACGTCCCGGCGGTTTCAGATACCTGTCCCGGGATTGCGAACCCGCGTGATCTATATGACGCGCTTTCGGATGTCTGGTGTGCGGAGACGTGCGCGCCGCGGATGCGCGATAACTGGAGTCGGGCGAATCGGACGCTGGGGCAGTGTTCGATCACGGCGTTTCTCGCGCAGGATATATTTGGCGGGAAGGTTTACGGCGTTTTGCTGTCGGATGGGCACTTCCATTGCTATAATGTGGTCGGCGGCTGCGTCTTTGATCTGACCAGCGAGCAGTTCGGGGATACAGAGCTGTCTTATGAGAATAACCCGGAGCAGTTCCGTGAGGTGCATTTCGCGGATCCGGATAAGAAAATGCGGTACGAATATCTGAAGCAGCTGCTGCTGAAGCGGCAGCGGGGACGGTAGGACGGCGCAGGCGGCAGATATTGAAGAGCAGATCGCCGGCGGCGCGGTGGAAGCGCCGGGTGAAGATAGCAGTGTGCAAAGTGCGCGTAGCAGTATATTTTCATGCGGACAGAATCCAAAGGAGACACGGATGATTTCGATTAAGGAATACAGAAAAGCAGAGAGCCTGGACGAGGCCTGGGAGCTGAACCAGAAAAAGGCCAACCGGATCATCGGCGGCATGATGTGGCTGAAAATGAGCCGCGGCCGGGTACAGACGGCCATTGATCTGTCAGGTCTGGGGCTTGATACTATCGAGGAACGGGACGACGCCTTCGTCATCGGCAGTATGGTCACGCTGCGGCAGCTGGAGACACACCCGGGCCTGAATGCGTATACGGACGGGGCCGTGAAGGAAGCGCTCCGGCATATTGTAGGCGTCCAGTTCCGCAGCGGCGCCACCGTGGGCGGGAGCCTGTTCGGGAGATACGGCTTTTCGGATGTGCTGACTATATTCATGACGCTGGACGCTGAAGTGGAGCTCTATAAAGGCGGCGTGATTCCGGTATCCGTATTCGCGGAGATGTCCTACGACCGGGACGTGCTGGTGCGCGTGATCGTGAAGAAGAAGCCGGAGAGATATTATTACCAGTCAGTCCGAAATACGGATACCGATTTCCCGGCGCTGACCTGCGGGGCGGCGCTTACGGCGGACGGCAGCCTGCGGCTCTGCTTCGGGGCGCGGCCGCAGAAGGCGATGATGCTTATGGACCGGGACGGTGTGCTGGATGGGCTGCGCGCGGGAGAGAATTCTGCCGGGCGCACGGAGAACGGTGCAGGAGATGAACCGAAGGACTATGCCGGAGTTGAATTGCAGAATAACGCCGGAATCGAGCAGGGGAGCGGCACCAGCGCCGGATCGGGAGACGCCGCTGTGAAACGCGCCGAGGCGATCGGCGTTTACGCAGCGGAAAACATTCCTACCGGCTCGAACATGCGCGGCAGTGCCGCGTACCGAAGCCACCTGGTGAAGACGCTGGCGTCGCGGGCAGCGGAGCATTTTCTGACGGAGGCATTATGAAGATACAGTTTACATTAAACGGCAAAAAATACGAGCAGGAGATCCGACCGGACCTGCTTCTCATCGATCTGGTTCGTTCCCTGGGCTGTTACAGCGTGAAACGGGGCTGCGAGACATCCAACTGCGGCCTTTGCACCGTCTGGCTGGACGGCCAGCCGACGTTGTCCTGCTCGATTCTGGCGGCGAGAGCGGACGGCCGTACGGTCACGACGCTGGAGGGCCTGCAGGAGGAAGCCGCCGAGTTCGGCGCATTTATCGCGGATCAGGGGGCGGAGCAGTGCGGCTTCTGCAACCCGGGATTTATGATGAACGCACTGGCGCTTTTCCGGGACAATGAAAACCCGTCTGAGCAGGAGATCCGGGAGTACCTGGCGGGAAATCTCTGCCGTTGTTCGGGGTATGAAGGGCAGCTGCGGGGGATGATGAATTTCATGGAGTGGCGGAAGGCGCGCGGGAAAGCGGAGTCGGAAGATGACGCGGAATCTGGCAGTTCGGCTGGAGAAGCCTCCGGGAAAATCGCAGCTAAAATGCAATGCAGCAATGCAGAGAAGGCATCAGCAGTGTTGCTTACCAGCAGTATATCGGATAGATCAGTATTGAACAGAACTGTAAATGATGAGACAATATCGGACAGGGCCGCGGCAAGGCTGGCAAGCGGAGCGTCTGTAACTGAGCAGGTGCGTCGGATTTCATCTGATGCGGCTCCCCAGACCCACCACGAAAAGGAGACCGCCCAGCTCCTGCGTACGGTCAATAAAGCCGTCCGCAAAAAGGACGCCATGCAGCTTCTCACCGGCCAGCCGGTCTACACCGACGACCTGGCGCCGGAAGACTGCCTGATCGTGAAGGTCCTGCGCTCGCCCCACGCCAACGCGCTGATCGAGCGCGTCGACACGGCTAACGCCATGAAGGTGCCGGGGGTGGAGGTCATTTACACATGGGAGGACATTCCGGCGGACGCGAAGCGCTTCACCTGCGCCGGTCAGACCTACCCGGAGGCCAGTCCCCACGACCGGCTGCTGCTGGACCGCCATGTGCGCTATGTGGGCGATCCGGTGGCTATCGTGGCTGGTGAGACGGAGAAGGCTGTGGACCGGGCGCTGGCCCTGATCAAGGTGACGTATCAGGTGCTTACGCCGGTTCTTGATTACCATACCGCCCTCGACAATCCGGTGCTGGTGCATCCGGAGGACAACTGGGAGAGCCTGTGCCCGGTGGGTGCGGACAACCGGAGAAATCTGTGCGCCCACGACGAGAGCCGCGGCGGCGACATCGATAAAGTGCTGTCCGAGTGCGACATCGTTCTGGACCGGACCTATCACACGAAGGCGGCCCAGCAGACCATGATGGAGACGTTCCGGGTTTTCTGCACCATCGACGCCTACGGGCGGCTCCATGTGACCAGTTCGACCCAGATCGTGTTCCATTGCCGCCGCATCGTGGCCGCCGCGCTGGGGATCCCCCAGTCGAAGGTCCGGGTGACCAAGCCCAGGATCGGAGGCGGGTTCGGCGCCAAACAGACCGTGGTCGCGGAAATATTTCCGGCCTTCGTCACCTGGAAGACGAAGAAGCCCAGCAAAATGATCTACACCCGCGAGGAGTGCATGACCGCTTCCACGCCCCGCCACGAGATGGAAATGCACGTGCGCCTGGGCGCAATGAGGGACGGCCGCATCCGCGGCATCGATCTGTACACTATTTCCAATACCGGCGCCTACGGCGATCACGGTCCGACGACCGTGGGCCTGTCCGGCCACAAATCCATTCCGCTCTACGGAAAGGCGGAGGCGTTCCGCTTCGTCAGCGACGTGGTCTACACCAATATCATGGCGGCGGGCGCGTACCGCGGCTACGGCGCGACCCAGGGACTTTTCGCGGTGGAGTCGGCGGTCAATGAACTGGCGGCGGAGCTTCATATGGATCCGTTCGCGCTGCGGGAGATGAACATTGTCAGGGAAGGCGATGTGATGCCGGCTTATTACGATGAGCCCAACACCAGCTGCGCCCTGGACAAATGTCTGGCCCGTGTGAAAAAAATGAGCGGCTGGGCGGAGAAATTCCCGGTCCGGCGCCTGCCGAACGGCAAAATCCGCGCCATGGGCATGGGCATGGCCATGCAGGGCTCCTGCATCTCCGGCATGGACGTGGGCAGCGCCACATTGAAGGCCAATGAGGAAGGCTACTACACGCTGACCATCGGCGCCGCCGATATGGGGACCGGGTGCGACACGATCCTGGCCCAGATCGCGGCCCAGGTGCTGGAGTGCCCGGTGGACGCCGTCACGGTGTTCGGCGCGGATACGGACGCTTCGCCCTACGATTCCGGCTCCTACGCGTCCAGCACCACATTTGTCACCGGCAAAGCGGTGGAAAAATGCGCCCAGGATCTGCGGGAGCGAATCTGCAGGCTTGGTGCGAAGCTGCTGGGATGTGAGAAGGAGCAGGTGGAGTTCGACGGGACGAAGGTGTATGTGCTGGAGGAAGAGGGGGCGGCGGATGCTGCCGCAGTGCGTGATTCGGACACAGATTATAATGCGAAAGCGGTGAATGATGTCGGAACAGTATGTGTTGCGGAAGTGATGCATGGTGCGGATGTGATAAGCGATTGTAGTGTGAATGCGGTACGCAGCGAAGACGTGTCGTGTGGAACGGATGCGGCATATGGCGCAAATTCAGCGGATATAAGTGGTGTTGCTGAAGCAGAGAGAAAAGCAGAATGTTTAGAAAACGGTGAAGTGGGGCTAACGGGAGTTTCGGCTGAAAAACAGGAATCTGACAACCAGCCGCGCTCTGTCTCCCTGCAAGACATCGTCATCGCGTCCATGTGCGGTAACGACATCGCGCTGGAGACCACCTATACCCACAGTTCCATGGTCTCTCCGCCCCCGTACATGGTAGGCGCGGCCGAGATCGAAGTGGATCCGCAGACCGGCCATGTGGAGGTGGTAGATTTCTACGCCGCCGTGGACTGCGGCACACCAATCAATCCGAACCTGGCCCGCGTCCAGGCGGAGGGCGGCATCGTTCAGGGAATCGGCATGGCGCTGTCCGAGAATATTTCCTATAGTGCTGATGGACACGTCCATGAGAATTCGCTGATGCAGTACAAGATCCCGGCCAGGACTGATTTCGGCCATATCCACGTGGCGTTCGAGAACAGCTACGAGGACGGCGGCCCGTTCGGCGCCAAATCCATCGGCGAGATCGTGAT
>CANREE010000019.1 GCA_947629545.1 uncultured Lachnospiraceae bacterium
CAGGGACTCATGATCAGCACATTTCCGTAAGGCGACGGTTTCATGAAGCTTCGGGAGGCAAACTGCGCCAGCGGCGTGGCGACCGTCTTTTCCCGGCTCAGGGAGCGAACATGGTCGATCATCCAGGTGATCTCTGTCAGCGCCAGCCCGGTTTCGCACATAAATCCCTCGTAATCGCTCTTGCCCAGATCCGCCTTAAGCGCGGCGGCAATCTCATTTTCATGCCGCTTTACGGCCTCGCGCAGCCTCTTGAGAGCGGCGATCCGGTACTCCACCGGGAGGGTGGCCCCGGAAGCGAAGAATTCCCGCTGCTTCTCCAGAAACGTTTCGATGTCCATTTCTTCTCCTCTGTCCATGACTTTGTAATAGATCTTCTCAAGCGCGGCGGCGTCCATCAGAACGGGCACCGGATAGAGCGGATTGGCTTCCCGCGCGGCGTGCCTCGCCAGCTTCGGCACATCTTCCGCGCGGATCCCCGTCAGATGGTCCGGTATACCCATGCGCCGGTTCATGGCGCGGATCTCTCCGATAAACCGCCGGGCGGCCGCCTCATCCGATTCGCCCGGCGACGCGATCCCGGCGGCGGTCGCCAGCTCATGGAGCTTCTTATATGCCGCCTTGCCGTAGAGATCGAGAACGATCGGCATCAGCACGGCGTTGGCCAGCCCGTGGGGAATATTGTAAGCTCCTCCCAGAGAGTGGGCCACAGCATGAATATAGCCTACATACGATTTGGAAAACGCCCGGCCGGCCAGGAAGGCGGCGTTCAGCATGCTGCGGCGCGACGCTTCGTCCCCGTCGATATACGCCTTTTCGAGATTGGCAAATATTAGCTTTACAGCGTCCAGCGCGTCGGCGCGGGTGCTTTTCGTGGTGGAACCGCCGATATACGCCTCCACCGCATGGGTCAGAGCGTCCATGCCGGTCGTGGAAACCATATGCTTCGGCAGGCTCTTTGTGTTCGCCGGATCCAGCACCGCCAGTTTCGGGATCAGGGGGAAATCATTGATCGGGAACTTATGGCCGGTCTCAGAATCGGTAATGACGGCCGCCAATGTCACCTCGCTCCCGGTTCCGGCTGTGGTGGGCACTGCGATTAGATAGGGGATCGGGCGCAGGACCTTCAGGATCCCCCGCATTCTGCTCACCGGCTTGCGTGGGCGGGCAATCCTGGCGCCCACCGCCTTGGCGCAGTCGATAGCCGAACCGCCGCCGATGCCGATCAGCGCCTGGCAACCGTGCTTTACATAGAGAGTCCGGGCCTCCTCTACATTTTTCACTGTCGGATTCGCAACGGTACGGTCGTAAACGCCGTACCGGATCCCTGCGTTATGAAGTTCCCGCTCCAGCGGCTCCAAAAGTCCCGCGGCCCTCACGCCCGCGTCGGTGACTATGAGAACTCTGCTGATCTTCCGGTTTTGCAGCTTCCCCGGAACTTCGCCGACATTTCTTATGATCTCCGGATCGCGGTAGGGCAGTACCGGGATCGCCAGCTTGAAACAGAATTGGTAGGCACGGCAGCCTATTTTGATAAACGGATTCATTTCGATCGATCCTCCTTCATTCCATCTAAAAGCACTCCAAATGAATACCGGAATCCCTTCACAGCCTCCTCCTCTGGAATCTCCCGCGCCAGAGCGTCGGTATTATACCCCCGGATAAAGCACCAGATCGCGTAGCTCATGGCTTCGCAGTCCAGATCCGGCCGAAGCAGCCCCTTCTCCTTGCCAAGATCGATATACTCCCGGATATGCTCCTGCCACCAGAGGAAATTTTCCGAAGAAACGCTGTCCTGAATGAAGACATATTGATTCATGCCAAGCTTGAGTTGATAGGAAAGCTTCAGCGTACCGGCGGCGATGTCCGTGATCTGTCCGAAGAAATCGCCCTCTGGATCGAATCGTTCCATAATACTCCGGCGCATTTTAACAGCCATATCCTGATAGACGATGCCCAGAACCTCTTCCACGTTGTGAAAACGATTGTAAAAAACCCGGTTCGTCACGCCGAGCGCCCGGATGATCTTCCGCACCGTGACTTCCCCGGCGCCTTCGCGAAGGGCGATCCCGGCGGCTTCATCCACGATCTTTCCGCTCATTTCATCGCGAAGCAGCTGTACATTTTCCGCCATATTCTTATGTCTCCTTCAGCACACTGTGTGCTGAAAAGAATATCATAGATCCGTTTTCTTGTCAAGAACTATATTCTATCCGCCCCACTGCCCCAGCATCTGCCGCATCCAGCCGCTCACGTTCATCTGATAGACCGGATCCAGATGCTCAGGAACAAGAACCTCTACCGCCGGGCCGCAGGCCACCTTGCGGCCGCGGTTCATCAGCAGAACCTTCGTGCCGTACGCCTTCGCCAGCGATAGATCATGCACCACGGAAATGACCGCCCTCCCCGGCGTCTGAAGCCATTTTTCGATCAGTTCGAACACCTGCTTCTGATAGACCAGATCCAGATGGTTCGTCGGCTCGTCCAGAAGAAGTAATTTCGGATCCTGCGCGAACACCTGGGCGAGAAATGTTCTCTGCAGCTCGCCGCCGGAAAGCGTGAGGATCGACTGTTTCCGCTGGGAACTCATGCCGGTGAGCGCAAGCGCGTTCTCTACCGCCTGCTCATCCTCGTTGCTGCGGCCGGTGTGCTTTTCTGCGTGCAAACCTGATTCCCTGCGGGATTTTTGGGCCAAACCGACATTTTCTTTCGTCCGGACGCCCGGCCTTTTTTCCGTGAAAGCTCCGAACTTCTTTTTTGTACCGATGTCAGGCTTTTTTCCTATGCGGACATCTGTCCCTCCTGCAGTCCCTGCGAACTCTCCTTCAAATCCGATCTCACTTCCGGCATACCATCGCGCCCGGGAACGCACTCCCGCACAGGAATACCTTCCCAGCGCCACCACTTCTTCCACCGAAAATGCGTATTCCGCGAAATGATTCTGCATCAGCACACCGACGCAGCGAGCCCGCTCGGCGGCCTTTTTCTTCTTCATGTCTTCGCCTTCAAACAGCACCTGACCGGCGTAGGCCGTCCCCTGTGTGATCGCGTCCAGCGTCGTGGACTTACCGGCGCCGTTGGGGCCGACGATCATCAGCCACTGGCCTTCCTCCACCGTGAAACTAAGATGATCCACGATCGTCAGATCACCGTAGCGCACAGTCAGATCATTTACCTGAAGCATATGGCCGCCTCCCTTCTGTGAGCCAGTTATGTATCGCCGGTCATGGCAGTCCGGCTTTTCTCGGACTGCAAAGTTACACCACACATAACTGCCAATCCGCATTCTCTGCTGCAAGGACATATTCACCCTCGCCCCTCTGGCCTGACGCAAGAAGTATCATTATCAAGTCGCATCTTGCATGGCCTACACTGCTATTGCATAACCTCCACTAACTGCGCCTCCTCGACCGATAGAAGATCACCACAAACACCACCGCTCCCACCAGACTGGTGACGACGCCGATGGGCAGTTCGATCGGATTTAACAATGTCCGGGCGGCCAGATCCGCCAGCATCAGAAACACCGCGCCGCCGAACAGCGACGCCGGCAAAAGCCGCCGGTGGTTCGGCCCCACCAGCATCCGCACGATGTGAGGCGTCACCAGCCCCACGAATCCGATGCTTCCGCCGATGGACACACAGACGCCGATCAGCCCCGACACCATGATCAGGATGACCAGCTTCACGCGCCGCACATCCACGCCGATATGGCGGGCATTGTCCTCGCCGATGGCGAACGCGTTCAGTTCCTGCGCGCGCCGCAGGATCATGCCGCCGCAGAGCATTAACACCCCCAGAAGCACCAGCGCGTTCTGGTAACTGGCGCCCTGCAGGCTCCCCATGGTCCAGAACGTGATATGCTGGATCCGATCCGCCGCGAACGTCACGATGATATTCATCAGGCTGGATACGAACATGGAAAATATGACGCCGATCAGAATGATCGTGTTGGTAGCCAGCGAATAATCCAGCCGGTATGCCAGTGTCAGGATCAGTACCAGCGACAGAAACGCAAACAAAATCGCCATGACCATAGTTCCCGCGAACGGCAGTCCCGGGAAGCGAACGCCGAAGGCGATAGCGATCACCGCCCCCAGCGCCGCCCCCGAAGACACGCCAAGCGTGGAACCGTCGGCCAGCGGATTCTTCAGAAGTCCCTGCATGGCGCCTCCAGCCAGCGCCAGCGCCGCGCCGGTCATGGCGACGCAGAGCACCCGCGGCAGGCGGACAGACAGGATGATCGAGGCCTGCAGGCCTTCCGGCTTCGCCGCAAGCCACGACGCCAGAACCCCGTTTCCGCCGCTTATCACCGCTCCTGTACTTTCGACCGTTGCGCTGACACCTCCCGGCACTGTGCCGGCACCGCCAACTGCCTCTGCGCCGCTTCCCGACACCACTTGGATCACCGCCATACCAAGTCTTCCCAGGTGATACCGTACCCCGTCCCATATCACGGACAGGGTATCCGTAAGCGGAATGCTGACGCTTCCGATGCAGACGCAGAGACAGAACACCGCGAAAGTCACCGCGACGAAAATCACAAATTCTATAAAAGAAAATCTTCCTGACCGTGATCTCATAACTGCTCCTCTCCGGCGCCGGTTCTGCTGACCGAAAGCCTCTTCATTTCCGGGCATTTTCATTCTGCAGCTTACTCCGCGTCCTCTCCGTACACGAAATCATACAACTTCCTCGCGCCGTCCGCCAGCCTCGGCGCCGGACGGGACAACTCGTTGTCCACAAGATTCAAGATCGCCTTGTTCTTCACCGCGGTCACATTTTCCCAGCCCGCACGGCCCAGAATTTCCTCCTCCGGCGTGGGACCTTCCCCGTAGTACATGGTAATCGTCATGATGTAATCCGGGTTCCGCTTAAGCACCTGCTCCTCGGAAATAGCGCCCCAGCCTTCCACATCGGCGAAGCAGTTCTTAACGCCCAGCATATTCGCCACTTCATCCATAAAGGTATGGGCTCCCGCCGTGTAAAGGCCGTACTCCAGCGGCGATACCTCGAAGTAAATGGTCTTGCTGCCGTCGCCGGTGGATTTCTCCTCGATCTCCGCAAATATAGCCTTCATGTTATCGATCACTTCCGCGGCGCTCTCATCCCTGCCCATCAGCTTTCCGATCATCTCAATCGCCGTGTAAACGCCCGCGATGTCCTGAGCATCGCTGATCACTACCTGGACGCCGGCCGCTTCCAGCTGCGCGGCCTGCTCCTCGGTCTGCGACATGGCGCTCATGATCAGAAGCTGCGGCTCCAGCGCCAGGATCTCCTCGATATTGGTCTCAGCGCCGGACTGCACCGCCGGAATGTCAAGCACCGCCGCCGGATAATCGCAGTATTCGCCGCGGCCCACCAGCGTATCGCCGGCGCCGATGGCAAAAAGGATCTCGCAGTCGGAGGGCGTCAGCGCCACGACCCGCGTGGCCGGCTGCTCCAGTGTGATCTCCCGGCCCAGCATGTCCGTGATCGTGACAGGGCCGGATACTTCGCCGGCCGCTGATGATTCCGCAGACGCCCCGCCGGCCTCAGACGCTTCTTCTGACGCCTCTGTCTTTGCCTCTGCGTTTTCCGCAACAGTCTCTTCAGCGGCAGCCTTTGTGACCTCTTCTGCCGTGATCTGCGCAGACGCCGCGGTCTCCGCAGCCGCCTCCGCTGCAGCCGCAATCGTCGTCTGCTGCGTCCCTGTCTGACCGCCGCATGCCGCAAGCGCGCACGACAGCATGACAGCGATAACCGCTGTCAAAAATTTTCTGTTTTTCATTTTGGAACTGCTCCTTTCGATATTTTGTTTTCACCAGACAGAAGAAGGAGCACTCACAGAAAAAAAGTTGCTCCCCCAGATTGGAGAGCAACAAAAACACGCAGATTCGCACAGACCTGCGCTGTTCCCACCCAACCCCAGAAGTGTTTCATACGCAGACAGGTCTCCCGGCTTGGCTTCTTCCTACTGAGGCGCCTTCCCGCCTTGCGGCAGTGACTTGATTGCCCGTTCGTCAGCTTCACGGTTACTGGGATAGCCCGACAGTCTCAGTCGTGTTCCCTCGGCGCGGTTTCCCGCGCCGGCGCCTCCCGGCGCAGAAGCGTATGCTGTTTGGCTGGAAACAACTGTATCACATTTCGTCGGATTCGTCAATCGGTTCCACGTCATCCACATTCACCAATGTGAACACCTGGCGCTTTCTCGCCATCTCGTCGCTTTCCAGATACTCGTCGTAAGTGGTAATCTTGTCGATCAGCTTCCCGTTCACGATCTCCATGATCCGGTTGGCCGTAGTCTGCACGATCTGATGGTCGCGGGAGGAGAAGAGAAGCACGCCCGGGAACTTCATCAGACCGTTATTCAGCGCCGTGATGGACTCCATGTCCAGATGGTCCGTAGGCTCATCCAGCATCAGCACGTTGGCGCCGGAGATCATCAGCTTCGACAGCATGCAGCGCACCTTCTCGCCGCCGGAGAGCACCTTCACCTTCTTCACGCCGTCCTCGCCTGCGAACAGCATCCGGCCCAGGAAACCGCGCACGTACGTCACGTCCTTCTCCGGCGAATACTGGGTCAGCCACTCCACGATCGTGTCCTCATTGGCGAACTCTGCGCTGTTGTCCTTCGGGAAATAGGACTGGGTCGTGGTCAGGCCCCATTTGTAATCGCCGCTGTCCGGCTCCATTTCCCCGGAAAGGATCTGGAAAAGAACGGTCTTCGCCTGCTCGTTGGGTCCTACCAGGGCCACCTTGTCGGTGCGGTTTAAGATAAAGGAAATATCATCCAGCACCTTCACGCCGTCGATGGTCTTCGACAGATTCGTCACCGTCAGCACCTCGTTTCCGATCTCGCGGAACGGTCGGAAATCGATATACGGGTACTTCCGGCTGGAGGGCTTGATGTCGTCCAGCTGGATCTTCTCCAGGGCCCGCTTGCGGGAGGTCGCCTGTTTGGACTTGGAAGCGTTGGCCGAGAACCGCTGGATAAATTCCTGCAGTTCCTTGATCTTCTCCTCTTTCTTGCGGTTGGCCTCCTTCATCTGCCGGATCATCAGCTGGCTGGACTCATACCAGAAATCGTAGTTGCCTGCGTAGAGCTGGATCTTGCCGTAGTCGATGTCCGCAATCTGCGTACAGACTTTATTCAGGAAATAGCGGTCATGGGACACCACAATCACCGTGTTCTCAAAATTAATCAGAAACTCCTCCAGCCAGGCGATGGCGTCCAGGTCCATGTTATTGGTGGGCTCGTCGAGGAGCAGAATATCCGGATTGCCGAAAAGGGCCTGCGCCAACAGCACCTTCACCTTCAGGGCGCCGTTTAAGTCTTTCATCAGCGTGTAATGGTAATCCGTGTCCACGCCGAGGCCGTTTAAGATATTGGCCGCGTCGGATTCCGCTTCCCAGCCGTTCATCTCGGCGAACTCCGCCTCAAGCTCCGCCGCCCGGATGCCGTCCTCGTCGGAGAAATCCTCCTTCATATAAATGGCGTCTTTCTCCTTCATCACCTCGTAAAGCCTGGGGTTGCCCAGAATAACCGTGTCCGTCACCGTATACTGGTCGTATTTGAAATGATCCTGCTGCAGGAAGGAAAGCCGCTGCCCGTCGGTGATCACCACATCGCCGGACGTTGGCTCCAGCTGTCCCGACAGAATCCGCAGAAATGTGGACTTTCCGGCGCCGTTGGCGCCGATCACGCCATAGCAGTTCCCTTCGGTAAATTTGATGTTAACGTCCTCGAATAACGCCTTCTTTCCGACTCGCAGTGTAATGTTGTTCGCACTGATCATGAATTCAATTCTCCTCCGATGATACTTAAGCTCATGCCGCGTCCGTTTCTTTAATCAATCCTATTGTACATGAATCTAATCATTTTGCAAGTGTTTTCAAATAAAACTGTCCTGATACACAAGTCTGCCTCCGCAGATCGTATATTTTGCTTTCCCCCGAAGTTTTCTCCCAATAAACGGCGAATTGGCTGATTTTGAGCGAAATTCTCTGACCGTCCACGTCTCATTCGGGTTAAAGATCACGATATCCGCCGGGGCGCCAATTTGCATCCGACCGCAGCTGAGACGGTACAGCCGGGCCGGATTCAGGCTCATCTTCGCGATCAGTTCCGGCAGTGTCAGGTACCGTTGATCCACCAGCTCCGTGATTCCGAGCGCCAGCGCGGTTTCCAGACCGATGATACCGCTGGGCGCTTCCGTGAGCGTTCGGGCTTTCTCCCCGGCGCTGTGCGGGGCATGATCTGTCGCAATCACGTCGATGGTTCCGTCCTGCAGTGCCGCGATCAGCGCCTGACGGTCTTCTTCTGTCCGCAAGGGCGGATTCATTTTGGCCAGAGTCCCGTGCTCCCGCACCGCCTCCTCCGTCAATGTAAAATGATGAGGCGTCACCTCGGCGCACACCCGCGCGCCCAGACGTTTCGCCAACCGCACCTGCTCCACCGCCGTGCGGGAACTGATGTGCTGGATATTGGCGATCGCATTCTCCGGGGAGGGAACGAGGTCTGCCGGCAGCGGACGCGTCACAGCAACTGCGTCAGAACCGCCGGCGCATCCGCGCTCCGCAACCGACTCATGACCATCTCCTTGCGCCGCGGCCCGGCTCACATCCAACGCGATCATACAGTCCCTGGCCACCAGGCTGTCCTCAGCCACCGCCGGAGAACCGTAGATCCCCAGCTGTTCCGACACTGCTCCATGGTTGACGCCGTTATTCTTAATAAACGCCGGGTCTTCCTCATGGAAACTGAGCGGCACGTTCAGCTCCGCCGCCAGTTCCATGGCTTCCCGCACCAGAGATTCGTTCATCAGCGGGATCCCGTCGTCCGTGAATCCCACCGCTCCTGCCGCCGTCAGGGCCCGCATATCCGTCAGTTCCTGCCCCTTCATCCCCACGGAAACCGCAGCCGCCGACAACACATGGATCCCGGTCTTCCCGCCCTCTTCAATCACATAGCGCAGCGTTTCCGCATTATCCACCGGCGGCTTCGTGTTGGCCATACAGACCACTGTGGTGTATCCTCCGGCCATAGCCGCAGCCGCTCCGGTGCGGATATCTTCCTTATAAGTCAGACCCGGATCCCGGAAATGTACATGAACGTCCACCAATCCGGGCGCCACCACGCAGCCCGAAGCGTCGATCACGGTTTCATAGACGCCGTTATCCTTAAAAAAACCGAAATCAGCGATTTTACCGTCATCCAGAACCACGTCAAACGGCTGCATATCCAGCTTCTCCGGGTCGATCACCATTCCGTTCTTAATCAAAATCATCCGTTAAGACCTCCTTATCCACCGCGCCGCCTTCTGCCGGCCGTCAGCTTTTCCTGAATAAGCGGACGGCTGCGCTGAACACCTTCTGCGGCACCTGAAACACAAACACGATCCCCAGCACGATCGCTACCGCGATCTTCACGGCCTCGAATCCCTTCTCCGCGGCCATTTCCATCTGATTCATGACGATATAGTAGGCCATCCAGTAAATGTCTCCGCCCGGCACCAGCGGAATGATGCCGGGAATCAAAAAGATCGTTACCGGGCACCGTCTCCATACCGCGAACAGCCGTGACAGCAGCACGACCAGTACCGCAGCCGCCAGAATCGCTTCCGGCACCGCACTGTACGGCAGTACCAGACAATAGACCAGCCACCCCGCGCCGCCGACAAACCCACACAGCGGATAGTATTCCCGCGGCACACTGAACATGATCGAGAAGCCGATAGTGCCGAGGAGCGCTGCAAAAATCTGCGCAAACAGGTTCACAGCACCACACCTCCCATCAGCCGCTGGACTACGGCATAGACCAGCCCGACGCCCATTGCGATACAGAAGAAGACCAGAAGTGCGTCCAGCATCCGTACGACACCCGCCAGATAATTTTCATCCGTGATATCGCGGATTGCATTGGTAAAGGCCACGCCGGGAATCAGGGATACCACGGAACCGATCACGATATAATTCAGATGCTCCCCCAACCCCAGACTGTAAAGAAACATGCTCGCAACGGTCGCAACTGCGCCGCCGATGATGCTTCCCACCATTTTCGACAGATGGGGCCGGCTCACAAACAAAATATACAGATACAAAATCGCTCCGGCAATAAACGCCGCCAGACTGTCGATCGGACTGCCGCCATAGATATAGGCGAACCCTGCGCTGCCAAGCGCCGCTCCGACCACTTGCATCCGATAAGTCTTTCCCGGCATATTCCGAATTCTCTCCAGTTCTGCCCGTGCTTCACTGACCGTAAATTTCCCTTCCTCGATCTCCCGCGACAATTGATTCACCGCTGCGACGCGATCCAGATGGGCGCTGCCCACCGGCACATGGATCACCTTTGCGAACGGCTCCGTGCCCACGCTGTCTGCCGTAACAAAGAGTCCGTTGCTGAGCGTGAAAATACTGCCGGAATTAATTCCGTAATGACGGCTGATCCGGTAGACCGTCTCCTCCACCCTGAAAATCTCCGCGCCGTTTTCCAGAAGAATATGGCCCGCCTCGATCGCCACATCCATGATCTCTCTCTCATGTTCCATCCCATCTTCCCCCTGTCGCCATTTTCACCGTGAGACCGTACCCGCCTCTCCGTCGTCCGCTGCAGTTTCCTCACAGCCTTCCGCGGTTTTTCGCTCCGCCGCACACCGCATCCGGGCATCGGATCCTTCTTCCAGACACTCTGTCTTCTCTACGATATAAATCGGCCTGTCCTTCAGTTCCGTAAATAAAATCGCGATATATTCCCCAATGATTCCTACGATCATGAACAGCACCGCGAACATAAAACACAGGAGCACCACGATCGTCGCGTAACCGCTGGGCGCGCCGCCCCGGGTAAACAGCGTATATACCAGCACGATCAGTCCCATCAGCCCCGCCATAAGACCCGCATAAATGCCCAGCTTCAGCGGAAGATTCGAAAAACAGAGGATCGTATTCACGGAAAACTGAAACAGCTTGCGAATACTGTATTTACTGTGGCCGGCAGCGCGGACACGCGCTTCATACGCGATCGTTGTCTGTTTAAAACCCACATTCTGCACATAGCCGCGCAGGAAGCGGACGCGTTCCCGATAGTTTTCCTTCAGGACTTCCGCGACCTGTCTGCTGACAGCAAAGAAATCAGAAGCGTTCGGCTCGAAATGAACGTCCGAAAGAACATTGATCAGCTTATAAAAAGCTGCCGATGTCAGGTTTTTCACCAGACCTGCGGACCTGTTCTTCGTACGAACCATACTAACGACCTGATACCCCTCTTCGAACTTTCGGATAATTTCGGGAATACACCCCGGCGGGTGCTGCAGATCCGCATCCATACAGACAATACCGTCGCCGCGGCTGTAATCGATACCGGCGATCATCGCCGCCTCATGGCCGAAATTTCGCGAAAAGGCGACCACTTTCACATGTTCGTCCTGCTGCGCCAGCCTGCTTAAGATCAACCGGCTTCTATCCGTACTTCCGTCATCGACAAACAAGAGCTCATAGTCCCAGGCTGCCGTCAGAAGCACACGGCTTGTCTCCTGATAGAACTGCTCCAGCACAGCCTCTTCATTATAGACTGACACGACAACCGATAACTTCTTTTCCATCTTTGAATCCTCTCTTATATCAACGCCTCACATACCGAGACACAGATTTTTCCAATGCAGAAATTCTTCCGACCGGGCTTCCGATTCCTGTGTCAGCTCCCCGTCCAGACAAACCTCAGCCAACATATTATCCAGTTCATAGTGAACTGGCACCAGATATCCGTATTCGATCAGATAATAGACCAGTTCCCAGGCGCGCGTCCGATCCCCGACCCAGCTTCCGTTCATAAAGATATAATCTGTCTTCGCATATTCCATGAACTCCACAAACCCGTCCATATACTTTACCAGTTCCACATTCCCGTCACTGCCCACGATATCCGTATAGGACTGGGCGCTGCATGGAAACGCCAGGTCACGCGGATGGTCTCCCAGAACGATCACACGGTTACGCGGATCCTGCGCCAATATTGCCCAGATCGTCCCTTTGCCTTCCGCCGCCATCTCCGTATGACGCAGTTCCCGGTGATCGTAGTATCCGCGATTGATTGGATTGACCGGTGACAGGCCCAGAGACCAGGACCAGTCCGTTACCGTCATAAACACAACAGAAAACACCATGAGCGGCACCGCAAGACATAGAAACCCTTTTCGTACGGCAGCTTTGCCAAGCCTTGCAAACAGACGAAAACCTGCAAGCGCCAACAGCACATAAAGCAGCATGAAATAATTGCCGTCAAGCGCCTGAAGCAGGTACAAACTGACAATGTTCACCACCAGAAACGGCAAACATACCGCCGTCAGCCACCCATCCATTACTTTTTCCATCCGTTCGCGCCGCTTTTTCCCAAGCAAAAGCCAGGCAGCCGCCGCACAGAACACAAGCCAGAAGACAGGGCCTCCCCAGGCGACGATCACATGGCTGAAATCCTCAGAGACATCCGGATTCAGCAGGAAGCCGTACAGCCGCGCCGCCAGATGCGAGAGCTGTCCGATCGGATCAAGACCTGCTCCGCTGTCGGGAACGGGCTTTGTAAGAAACGGATATCTGGCATGAAATCCCATTCGCGCGAAAATGGACGTAAAGACCGACGTAACCGGGAACCCGGTCAGGATCAGAGTCCTTGCCCATACCGCCGTCAGAGCGGCAAACGCAAGAAGCACGACGCCGGTCGCTTCCGCCCGCTCCTGTCCCGGACAATGCCGCGGTATCCCGCGGATACGCAAAAGATACAATCCGCTCATCCCGTAAACGGCGGTCGAGAAGACCAATGCCGTCGGCTTAAATGTCCAGCTGAGCAAAAAAGCAGCCAGACTGTAGGAAAGCGCCGTCATAGGAGCGGACCGCCTCTCAGGAAATACTGTTCCCGTCAGCGGCGCTGCGTCAACCACGCGCAGGATCTCCCTTATCATCAGCAGCTGCACCAACAGTGTGGCCATATCCGTTTTGGCCGACAACGTCATATTCAGAATCCCGGGCACTGTCGCCAGAAACACCGTCAGAAGCGCCGCCATTCTTCGGTTCATGAAAGATCCGGCTATATTGCAGACCGCCCACAGGACTCCGGCCGCCATCCACCAGCTCGCGGAGATCAGGAAACTGTAGGAAGGGAGCACTGACAACGGCAGCGTCAGGATCTCCCACCCCTTGGAATACGTATATACCACGCCGACCGTACCAAGGTTTTCATAAATTCCCCGCCCGTTGTCCAGTATATACGCGGCACGGGCGCCGTACCACATGGTATCGTAATCGACCGCAATGTTCATGCGCCCCGCCTGCATACAAAACACGGTAAGCACCAGCGCGGTTCCCAGTATTCGCGGCGCACTCCAGCGGCTCTCCGACGGGCTCCGCAGAGAACCGCCTGCCGTCTGCCGGACGACTGCTCTCAAAAGCGCCAGCGGATAAACGTTCCTTCCGCTGCAAAGCTGTATCAGAATAATAAGAAATGCCGTTACGCCGACCGCAGCGCACAGTTGAGGGATCGAGCCGATCCCCAGCGCCGACATCAGACAGAACAGACATATGACCGCCAGACTGCCCACCAGAAAATCCCGCCCCGGATTCACAGCCATCCTGCCGGAAATCTCTTCCTTCCATGCGGCGTTCTCCCCGTCCCCGCTCCTGCGTCCCATACAATGAAGCCACTCCCGGATCTGCGCGCCCGCCATGCACACATATATGAGATAAAATCCGGATGCCAGAATGGGTAAAAGGATTACATGAAGCCATAAAAAAACCGACGCTACCACCATCATTCCGATCACGCGCGCCCGCGGATTCCGCGCAAACCGTCCGACCAGTACAAACAGAAAAAACAGCAGCGCCAGTTCAAAGACCATTTCTGCATATCTGGGCTGAATCACGATCCAGGAAAGCGTCCCATGGATGACAGTTCTCTCAAGCGAATAGCCGGCTGCCGCAAACACTGCGGCGGCCAATACCAACCATATGCATTTTTCCTTGCCTGACAGTCCCTTCATCCGCCTCTCCTTCTGCACATCTGCCCGGCCCGCCGCTTCACTGTCCCGCCTCAGCTGCCGGTCTGCACGTCCGGCGGACGTACCGCACTGCGGTCTGTTCGGTCTGCTACCCGGTTATGGTGATCCAACCGTCCGTATGGGTAGGAACCCGTTTTTCCTCGGGCGGCGGCGTCATATAATCCCCGTAAATTTGTTTCAGCACCTGATCCCAGTTCCTGGGGGCCATCAGAACCGTATCCTCAAACGGCAGATCCACTGTTTCACAGCTCCATTCCTTCCTGACTGTCACATAGAGGAAATCCGGCTGATAATTGCTGTAATACATCAGGCGGCTGCGGCCTTTCCGACCGCGGATCGCGGCGGCGCGCTGAAGCCTCAGTATTTTCTGCATCGGAAGCCGCTTTCCCACAGCGGAAAGAATCCGCACGGCCAATCGTCCGGCTGCACCGTATTTACCGTAATCCAGCCGGTACCGATGTCCCATCGCCAGACCGTAGATCAGGACCTGCCGCAATTTCGACCAACCGGCCGCCAGACGCTTTTCCGGCAGCTCATCCAGAATGAACAGATCCACCCACAGATGATTCAGCTTCCCGCCATAATAACGCATCTCCTCCGAATCTGCGTGGGTCTGGCTGTTCAGATAGACGATCCGGGGCGTGAAATCATAAAACGTGTTCCTGCTCCCCAGCTCCTCCGGCTCCAAAAAATACATCCCCTCCGGCAGTTCTTTATGCGCCACCTTTGCAAACGCCTCGTAACTGTCCCTTGTAAAAGCTACATCCGCATCGTCGTCCCAGGGGATAAAACCGCCGTGACGAACCGCGCCCAGCAGCGTACCGGAATCCATCATATAAGAAATGCCATATTTCCGACAAATGCGGTCAATCTCCTTCAAAACATCCAGATTCGCCCGATGTACGGATGCCAGACCATAGTCCTGTCTTTCTGCCGCCGCTTTCTTTTCCATTTCCATGGTCAATCCCTTCCCGTCCCCACAGCTTCCCGGATCGCCTGCGCCATATCGTCGATCATTTCATCGGTCATCCCCGGATAAAGACCGACCCAGAAGGTATCGCGCATGATCCGGTCTGTATTCGCCAGATCGCCGACGACGCGATAACCCCTTCCTTCGGCGCGCATCTGGTCGAAACACGGATGCTTCGTCAAATTCCCCGCGAAAAGCATCCGGGTCTGAATACCCCTCTCCTCTATATAACGCACGACCGCGTTACGATCTACGCCTTCGCGGCAGGTGATCAGAAACCCGAACCAGCTGGGCGTCGCGCCGGGCGCTGCCTGCGGCAGAATCAATTTGTCCTCCGTCCCCCCAAGCGCCGCGTAAAGTCTGGCAAAATTATGCCGGCGACGCTCCACGAAGGAAGGAAATTTATCAATCTGGGCGCAGCCGACAGCCGCCTGCATATCCGTCGCTTTGAGATTATATCCGAAATGCGAATAGACGTATTTGTGGTCATAACCTGCCGGCAGCATACCGTACTGCTTATCAAACCGATGCCCGCAGAAATTATCGCGTCCGGGCGGACAGACACAGTCGCGCCCCCAATCGCGGAAGGAACGGATGATCCGATTCAGCAGTGGATTGTTGGTATAGACCGCGCCCCCTTCTCCCATCGTCATATGGTGGGGCGGGTAGAAACTGGACGTACCGATATCGCCTACGGTTCCGGTGAAATGTTCCTCACCATCTAACAGATACCGGCTGCCCAATGCGTCGCAGTTGTCCTCGATCAGCCACAGATTATGGCGGTCACAAAATGCTTTCACCGCCGCAAGGTCGAAAGGATTCCCCAGCGTATGGGCGATCATGACTACGCGGGTCTTCTCCGAATACGCCGCCTCCAGCTGCGAAACGTCAATATTGTACTGGGGAATCGTCACATCTGTAAAGACCGGTACGACGCCGTATTGAATCGCCGGCGTCACCGTCGTCGGAAAGCCCGCCGCCACAGTGATCATTTCATCGCCCGGCCTCACCTGCCGTCCGCCAAGAAGCGGGGAAGTAAGCGCCATAAAGGCCGTCAGGTTCGCGGAGGAGCCGGAATTGACCAGCGCGCAGAAACGCACATCCAGATATTCCGCCAGCTTACGCTCAAATTCCTCTGTGTAACGGCCGGATGTCAGCCAGAATTCAAGCGAACTATCCACAAGATTCATCATTTCAGCCCTGTCATATACGCGGGACGCATAGGGGATACGATCCCCCTTCCTGTAAGGCTTTTTCGTATGGAAGCGGTCGCAGTATTCGCCCACCAGCTTCAGTATTTCCGCACGCGCCTGCGCCTCTGTCTTATCCTCGAACATAGATCATTTCCTTTCTTCCATTTCTTTTCTTTCAGTCCTGTTCCTGCCCGAAAAACCGCCCGATCTGGGCATCCATCACTTTCTCCAAATCCGCGCCGGAAAGCCAGGCCTTCGCCCATTCTACCGTCCAGACGACCGCCTCATTCACCTGCAGCCGGGGCTTCCAACCGAAGGTTTCCTTTATCTTCCCGCAATCCAGCTTCAGAAGCGCCGCCTCGTGCGGGCCGCCGTCCGACCGGTCAAGCCATGACGCTCCGTCGCCCCACGCCTCGCAGAACAGATCTGCCAGACGCCCGGTCGTCACACAATCCGCATCATCCGGTCCCACATTATAGTATCCTGCGTAAGCCCCATCTTCATACTGGCGCATGGCGATTAGCAGATAGACAGCCAACGGCTCCAATACATGCTGGTAGGGCCGGATGGAATCCGGATTACGGACAATGATCTGCCGTCCTTCCGACGCCGCCCGGATACAGTCCGGGATGATACGGTCGCGGGAGAAATCACCTCCGCCGATCACATTGCCTGCGCGTGCCGTGGAGACGGCGCAGCGGCCATCGCTGAAAAACGATCTGGCATAACTGTGCGTCACCAGTTCGGAACAGGATTTGGAATTGGAATACGGGTCGTAACCGTCTAACGGATCATCCTCCCGATAACCATAATCGCATTCCCGGTTCAGATAGACCTTGTCGGTAGTCACATTCAGGAAAGAGCGCACCGACGGCCACTGCCTTACGCATTCCAGCACATTCACAGTCCCCATCACATTCGTCTCATAGGTGTAGACCGGTTTCTCATAGGACGTACGCACGATCGGCTGGGCAGCCAGATGAAATACGATCTCCGGCTGCGTCTCCTCGAAAACCTGACGCAAATGCTCCGAATCGCGCACATCGCCATATACGTTGTGGATCCGCCTTTCCAGACCGGCAAGATAAAACAGCGCAGGATCTGCGTCCGGTTCCAGCGCATAACCGGTGACCCGGGCTCCCAGCCCTGTCAGGATCCGGCACAGCCAACTGCCCTTAAAGCCTGTGTGTCCGGTCACCAGAATCTTTTTCCCATTGTAAAATTCTTTCAGTCCGTTCATTTTAATCTCCATTCCGCCTGCGGCAAAAATCCTCTTTATTTTTCATGAAACACGTTCCAACCGTTTTCTTTCAGTATCTTCAGGGCGCTTCGCACCGCCCGTCCGCTTTCCGGCCGGGAGGTACGGTATTCAAAGTTCTCCCGAAGTTCATCGTCAGTTCGGTTTTCAAAATCAAGAGCGATCCCGGCCCGCTCCATACACAGCAGTTTCCGGTACGGGGCAATCTGAAGCTCCTGTCGGGTATCGTTTACAGCCCCGCCAAGAAATGCGGCTGTTATAAACACAGCGATCCCGTACACCCAAAGCCGTTTCCGGCCGTGCTTCGCCCGCCGTCTGTCGCCCTCCTGAAACGTATGCCCGCCATCCGCGCTGCCGCGCTCTGCCTTCCACACCAGGGCGCATGTCAGCAGGATCCCCAGAACGCCTGCGGCATACTGCAGCGCGTATCGGGAACTCATGCCATAATCTTCCTGCAGGAACCGCCATCTGGCCAGCAAGACCAGCAGGTGGCTCGCTCCCCCGGAAAGAATCAGAAGCAGCGGCAGGATCGTCCGCTCCCAGAGCCGGTATCTGTACTGAAAACACAGCGCCGCCAGATACGCTGCCGCCACCAGAAATCCCAGCACCATATACGGCGTTTCACTGCGGAAATGGCTGGACGCATAGCTCAGCCCTACCACGGATGACGACAGGGATTTCAGCAGAAAACGGACAAAATACGACGGCGTATTTAAAAGCTGCCCGATCAACGTAACATCCTGCATTCCCGCGTGATCTTCCACCGCAAAAGCATTGCTCAGAAGGTAGCACCCAAACGGCAGCAGCACCGCCAGCAGATATCCTGCACAGTCATGATCCCAGCGCCTTTGGACGGCCCGCACCCGGAGCAGCCGGAACAGATACGCCAGAAAAAGTACCGCAGCGTATATCGCGCAATATTGCCCCGCTGCGCACAGGATCAACAGCGAGGGAAGCCACAAAAGCTTTCTGCGGTCTCCCGGACACGCCTGCCCGCCCCATACCCGGTCCAACACCAGATAGTGGTAATAGAAACCGGCAAATGCAAAGAAATGCACCCATCCGGTCCCATTCGTCAGCATTTCCCATTTATTCAGGCTGAATACCACCGCCATCAACACCAGCATCCACGCGGCGCCGATACGCCGGCGGATACAGTACGACGCCAGCACCATCCCGGAAAGTCCCAGCCCAACGACACCCAGAATCTGATCAAAGGTCACACTATAATGAAAAAATACCGTATTAACGACCCGGCCCAGATAACTGAGCGGCACTCTGGTCAGTATATCCGGGACTAAAAATTTCGACGGATTCCACACATCCGGCAGATAATTATTGACCAGACGGATATAGTCCGAATAAACCACATCATAAAAAGCAATGCGGATATACCAGATGCCGAATATGATTCCTGCAAGCGGCAGGAAATAATACCATCTGCGCTCCTTCATGGCTTCCGCCTTCCTTTCTAATCCGCCGTAATATTCACAATCAGAGAAAGACGGTCCTCTCCCCGCCGCTCCTGTTCCTCTTCCAGATAAAAATTATTTTCAAACTCAAGCTGCACGGTCCGGTAGGGCCGCGTCTGAAGCGAGGCATAAAGGATATTCTGGGTAATATCAACCGTTTCCGTTTCCTCGCCATCCATCCGAATTGTCATGGTCTCCCCGCCGACGACGGTACCCGGATACAAAAGTTCCAGATCGATCCGTCCCGTACTCCCCGCCATCACGCGGATGCACGCGTTCTCGTCCATCCAGCCGTCACTGTAATATCCACGGACCGGCTCGCATTTTAATTCGCGCACCATCGCGGTTATATCCTGATAGGTGCCCGTCGCCGGATCCTCCCGCAGGATCAGCATATTATTCGATACCAGACCGAACTCCCGGATACTGTCCGCGAAGATCACTTCCGTTCCCTTCGCTTTCCGCTCCGTATCGAATGTGCGGAAAAATGTATCTGCGTCAAAACGGCTCATACCATAGGAATTTTTCAGGAGATATATTTTTTTGCCGAAGAGCCCGCTGCCGTACTTGCCCCAGGTCTCATCCGCAAGGGAATTGGCGGCCTTCTGCAGACTCCGGGAAGGCAGCTCGTCATAATGCGCCCTGCGGCCGGTCTCCGACAGAAACGCCAGCATCCCATACAAAAGGATCAGAACCAGACTGACAATGTGGCTTCTGTTATGGCGAATACGCTCCCTGACAGCGGCAGACGGTTCTGTCCGGTGCCGGTGTGAGACAGCACCGCACATATAAGCCAGAAACAGCAGAAACGCAGCCATTGACACATAAATCCACTGCATGCTGAGACTTGCAGATACGCTGGATGCTGCGATACACAGAACAATAAAAAACACAAAAAGCGCAGCATTCCGCAGATATTCCGCACGATGCTTCTTCCCGCGGATCACCGCCAGAATGAAGAGAACCACCAGAGACAAGATCAGCAGATCCTGTACCGTCACCAACAGTCTCATCCATCTGGACGCATACTCCCAGGGCATGGGACAGACATCAATATTTCCCAGATCGATTCCCAACAGACACAGAAACTGCCGGAACCCCAAAACTGCCGCCTGCCCGACAGCAAATGCCGCCGTGCCGCTCCCATCCTCAGCAGCCGGAAGAAGCCTGCCGGTCGCTGCAAACCGGATCAGTGCCGCAAGCAAAAAGAGCACCGCGGGAATCAGCCATTTCACCGGTTTCTTTTCCGAACGCAGGAGGAGCGCCAGAAAAAAGAGCGGCAGAAGCGCCATATACCTTTCATGGATGAAGCAGTTTGCAAAATACAGCACGCACGCAATCCGGTAACAGCCGTCGGCAGATTCCTCTTCATTTAAATATCGATACAGATAATACAGAACGCCGATCGCCGCCCACAGAGCCAGACTCTCCATCATACCGTATACCCGGGCGATCTGGAAGTAGGACATCCGTGACACCAGATATAAAAGCGCACACACGAAGCCGATCAGGCCGCTGTCAGACAGACGGCGTGCAATCCGGTACAGCGTGTAGCCGATCATTCCATTGACAATGATGTTGATCGGTACGAACCAGTTCAAATTAGGTCCCGCAAAGAAATATTCCAGATAGGAGACAAAATTAAAAAGTACGCGGAAATCCGTTCCTCCGATCGGAAAGACATACTCCATAAAGGAACCATCCGCAAAAAGAGACCATCGATAGAGATCCTCCGCGTATAATCCCCTCATCTTCACCGCGGAATTAATAAAAAAAGTGAATCCAAGCAGGACGCAGAAGGCCAGAGCCTCCTCCTTCCATCGGTATCTCCATACCATGGAGCGCCTCATATAATTCACATTTTTCTCCATGTGCGATCTCCTCTCAGGAAACTACTTCCCATACTCTCCATATGCGCCTTTATAAACACGCAGCAGCGCGTCTGCGATCCATCCCGGCCAAAAGCGCCGAAACATCTCCCGCTCTTCCGTTTCACGCAGATGGCTTTCAATGCAGGCTTTCGTCTCCGCGCCGTTATGAACACGGTAAAACAGAAGGGGCTTTTCCACGCAGATGAATCGTCCCGGCCATCTGGCCAGATCCGTCAGGCAGTCCCAATCCAGAGCAAAGCGATACGGCGAATGAAAGATCGGATCCGGAAGGTATCTCTTCCGATAAGCACAGGAAGGACATATGACCGGATTACCCAACCGCAAAGCCGCCATTTTCACCCACTCCCGATCCGCCAGCGCATGAAAACGCAGCGGAAGGCGCAGTATCCGCTTAACGATATTCTTTGCACCGAAATAGACCAAACGGCCCGCCGCGCCGTCACCCAAAGATACGGCTTTATGCCGCACCGTCACCGCGTCCGTCATGAAAAGCGTCATATCCGGCCACTTCTCATAGGCGTTCCACAACGTTTCCACATAATGACGGGCATACATATCATCCTGATGGGCAACCGTTACGTAAGCTGCGTCCGTCTGAGCAATCGCAAAATTCCAGTCGTCCTGAATATTGCTCTCTCCGTCGCGCACAACCACCCTGATCCCGTATTTACCCATAACACTGTCGATATATGAGCTGGGCGTAGACGTAACGCAAAGGATATCGGACTCCATCGTCTGCCCCAGCAGGGAGCGGACACAGGACTCCAGATAGGGAGAGTCCCCGTATGCGCAAATTACAAAAGCGTGAAATCCCATGGTTTCTCCTCAGAAAAAATGTTCCTCCAGCATCAGGCAAAGCGCATGATAAATCGGCAGATGCAGTTCCTGAATCTTAAAGGTCTCATTTTCCGGAACGATGATGGACGCATCCGCCAGACGCGCCACCTTTCCGCCGGTCTTTCCGGTCAGGGCAATGACCTTAAGACCCTTGGCCTTTGCGGCCACGCAGGCCAGATAAATATTCTCCGAATTGCCGGAAGTCGTAATGGCCAGGAACACATCGCCTTCCTGTCCATAGCCGTAAAGCAATTGAGCATAAACGAACCTTCCGTCCAGATCATTCAAAACCGCCGTGGCCAGACCGGGCTGACCGGTCAATGCCAGAGACGGCAGCGCCCCCTGCAGATTTTCGGCCAGACAGGCCCCACTCTCGGCATCCACAGCCTTCAGACGCGTCACCATCTCTTCCGGCAGTGCGCGGGGCTTCACAAACCCTTTCATCAGTTCTCCGGCAATGTGCTCTGAATCTGCAGCGCTGCCGCCGTTGCCAGCCACCAGAAGTTTGTGTCCTGATGCGTAAGCATCCTTCATCATCTCATATACCCGGGCAATATCATCCCGGATAGGCGTTAATTTCGGATATCTTTCCATTAAGTAATCTAAATATTCCTGCTCTGTCATATTGTGCCTGCAACCCTCATGGGCCGACTCCCTTCGTATGTTATTTTGCGGCTTCTAATGCCGTTTTCCTTATATCTCCCTGCGCCCGGCGCCTGCCGTGCCGCTCACGGCGCTGCCTGTGCGCTTTCGTTTTCCTTCTTTATAATATATTGCGCCGCAGATTTCAGATCATCCGCATAGTAATCGTAGAACGGCGCGCGGCCCTTCTCTTCAGTCTCCCGCTTCAGCTCCGCGCCGTAACCAGTCCCCACCAGAACAGAACTTACGCCGTAATTGTGCCCGGCCTGAATATCCAACTCCTTGTCACCAATCATGTAAGAATGGGTCTTGTCCACCGCAAACGTCTTTTCAGCCGCTTCAAACATCCCGATACCCGGCTTACGGCAGCGGCAAGCCGTTTTGTATATGCCGATTCCGTGGACCGGATGGTGCGGACAGTAATAAAATGCGTCAATCTCCGCCCCGCCATTCTCCCGCAGCCGTCTGTTCATATATGCGTGAAGCGCTTCCACATCGCGGCAGGTATAGTACCCTCTCGCCACGCCCGCCTGATTCGTGACCACAATGAGCGCAAATCCCGCTTCCTTCAGCATCCGGAGCGCCTCCGGCACGCCCGGAAGGAGCCGAAGATCCTCCGCCCGATGCAGGTAATGGACTTCCTCATTGAGCGTCCCGTCCCTGTCTAAGAATATAACCCTGCCTGTGTTTCCTGCCATGTGATCCGTTTCCCCTATATTCTGCTGAATTCTGCCAGAAGCCAGACTCATCCCTCCACCGTACTTACACCGGGAAGCCGTACTCTCCATTGGCTGTCCGCACACGCACCTGATCATAATTCCAGCGGTCCTCCGCCACAGTCCACGCCTGAGCTCCCCGCAGTTCGAAACCCCAGTCCGCCAGCTGTCCGCCGGCCGCCTCCAGTCGTTCCGCCACCTTATGACGCACATTATAGGGACAGTACATCAGCAGATAACCGCCGCCGCCGGCACCCAGAATCTTGCCGCCCATAGCGCCGGCCCTGACGGCCTCGTCGTAGAGCGTATCGATCCGGGGATTGGAGATCCGGCTGCTCATACGCTTCTTGCTCTGCCAGCTATAGTCCAATAGTTTTCCGAAGCTGTTCAAATTTCCCTTCAGAAGTTCATCCTTCATCGCATAAGCCAGCGCCTTTACCTCGCACATGGCATCAAAGGCGTCCTTCTTTGCGTAATTGCTGACTTGATCCTTTATGATATTAGCGGATACATGGACGCCGCCGGTATAACACAGCAGCAGGTTATACTGCAGCTCATGGTAAATATCCTTGCGGATGCGCAGGGGATTTACCACCACATTGTTCCGCCCATGAAATTCAATAAAATTAAACCCGCCGAAGGTGGACATATACTGATCCTGATAGCCGCCCTCGATTCCCAGATCCTCCCGCTCTACCTGATAAGCCAGGTCCGCCAGCGCGTAAGAATCCATTTCTATGCCTTTCCAACGGCCCATGGCCGACAAAAGCGCCACCATAACCGTGGAAGAGGTGCCCAGACCGGAGCCCGGAGGCGCATCGCATTGGAGGTAGACCTCACAGCCCTGCTTGATATCCATGGCTTTGAGCGCTGCCGTCACCAAATCCAGACGACCGTCGTAGACGTAATTCTCCCGGGTATTATACTTGACCGTCATATCAAAATCCAGCGAATGGACAATGATCTGCTCGTCGTCACGGGGAACAATGGAACAGTAGGCATATTTGTTGATCGTACTGCCGATGACCGCGCCCCCCTGCTCCTCGCAGAACGGCGCCACATCAGTGCCGCCGCCGCCGAAACTGACGCGCAGCGGCGCCCTGCCTCTGATCACCATATGATAACTCCTTTCCTTCGGCCGCATCCTCTCAGATCAACCCGTTCTTCACGTCCTCGATAAACCGGAAATAATCCTGCGGAATCCCGATATCGATAAAATATCCCTCATTAACAAATCCGCCGATGCGCCGGCCTTCCGCCAGCCATCCGGGGATCATATCGTTTTCCAGAGACACCTTTCCTTCCGGGATCTGTCCGATCAGCTCCCGGCTTAGCAGATAGACGCCGCCATTGATCGTTCCCGGATGGGCATCACTGCTCTTTTCATTAAAACCTGTCAGAATACCATCCGTAAGGGTCGCCTCTCCGTAACGGCTGATATCCGGCACCTGCCGCAGAACCAGAGCCATATCCAGCCGTTTCTCCCGTTTTATGTCAATCATCCGCTGATAGTCGATCCTGTAAAATGTATCCGCATTCAACACAAACGCCTCATCGCCGGTCATATAACGGGCAGCGTTCCTGATCGCTCCGGCCGTACCCAGAAGCGTCTCCTCATAGGCATAGAAAGCACGGATCCCAAAAGCGGAACCGTCCCCGAAATAAGACTCTACCATGGAACCTTTATATCCCACGGCAAAGATGATATCGTCGATCCCGCTGGCTTTCAGCTCCCGTATCACATATTCCATGAACGGCCTGTCCTGAATCAGAGCCATCGGTTTCGGCCGGTCATTGACCACGCTCTGCAAGCGGGTTCCCAGACCGCCGGCAAGAAGTATTGCCTGCATATGTGCTCTGCCTCCTTCTGTATCATTCCTTCGGTCACATTCCTCCTGACGGCGTCCGAATGCCGGATCCGGTACTGCCGTCTCCGTGATCCGGCTGCGCCGCCCAGGTATCCGGACCCGGTTTCAGGAAAACCTCCTCAGAACTTCCTTCCACCGCCGCCATGGCTCCTTCCGCTGCTCCCATGGAATGTGGTGCTGCGGCCGGAGGAACCGCCCGAACGGCCGCCCGGCCGTCCATTTGATACCGCATTGGCAATCAGCATCGTCGTTACGAATGTATTCAGCAGCTGATCCTTGTTGCCCGCCATCTGAAACTCACTGGACGCGCGGTAAGCCATATTATAACCGGCAAGCTGCTTCGGATCCTCTTCCATATTGTAGCTGCGCTTCACCTTCATCACCGCCCCGCCGGCCACCGCCGCAGATACGATAAGCGCCAGCAAAAACTCGATTATGCTGACTGAACGGTAGACGCTGATCCGGCCGGTCTCCTCATCATAATTGTACTGACCGGAGACAATGCCCTTCTTCGCATAATAAGCCACATTCTCAAGAGCCGTTCTGGCGCTGGCGGCATAATTTCCATCTGCAACTTCCTCGTACGCCGCATCCAGAATCGTCTCGATACGGGCATCCGTAAGAATCCGGATTGCTTCCCCGGTCGTCAGCAGATAGATCTCACGGTTATCCATATCGATCAGATACAATACACCACTTTGATCCGAGCCCTCGCCGAGCCCCAGTTCATCATAGCGATCCGCCGCGTACATCCGTGCGCTCTTTCCTTCCGAATCATCCGTTGTCATAACCGCGGCATCAAATCCGGCCTCTTCGCGAACTTCCGCGACCACCTCTTCCAGTTCCTCGATCTCGCCTGAGCTGAAAAGCCCTGCGCCGTCAAATACACGGGTCTCGGAGATACCGACCGCCCATGCTTCAATGGGTCCGAACAGTTCCCCGCCGGGCAGGCGCCCCGCCGTCTGATCCGGCAGGAATACCATCCCCAGACACAGCACCGCCGCAACGCACCATTGTATCACACATGTCCGGGCCGCGCCAGCCCATTTCCCACAGAATCCCGTTTTTCTCAGACCTCTCATAGAAAATACCCCACAAACAGCAACACCGCAAACAGCGGCGCAAAAATCTCCGCAAAGAAAATACCCAGCTTCCCCTTATCAATGGGAAGCTTCCCGCAGATCTTGCCGGTCTGGCCATTACATGCAAAATAATAGATCTGCCCGCTTGCATTGTCCTTATACGTCAGCGTCCACACCGGCATCAGCGCGTAACTCCAGCGCCCGTTCTTCAGCTCCACCTGCCGGTTCTGTGTCTGTACGTTCGAATAATCGCCTACACTGGCCATCAGGTTGGAAACGGCGTAGGAACGGATCTCCTCCTCCACCTCATGATCGAACTCATTATGCTCAATATCCCGCTTTTCCGCCATGAAGCCGGACAGATACCCCGCAGAGAAAGGTTTGATATCCTTCATCTCAAACGGCATGACACCCTCCACCAGCTTCCTGTCCGCCTTCTTAAGCGCATTGCGGGTAACATGGTCCACATTCATCTGACCATCACGCACGATAGTGTACCGCTGGTTCTCCGTATATCTGGTAGACCCTTGAACCCAGGTACGGCCTGCTCTGGTGCCTTCGGCCTCCAGATGTCCTTCCACCTGACAGCTGTATGTCCAGTATGGAAAGTAGACCCCTGTCATCTTTTCGATCTGTTCCTCTGCGTAAAAAGATTTCGGCACAAATTTCTTTTTCTTCAGCCAGTTCAGGAATATCTCCCTGGCCTTCGCTTTATCCACCGCAAAAGGCACAACATAATCCGGCTCATAAGCGCCGTCCAGCCGCCCCTGCAATACCACCGGATTATGGCAGTAGAAGCAGAAAGTAGCCGCCGTTGTCTCGTCGGTCACGATCTCCGCGCCGCAGCTGGGACAAGTGTAAATGACAGGCCGGGTTGTATCGCTTCCGCCGCCCGCATCCGCTGCGCTTCGGTTCTCCGTCTTATCTGCCTGCATCCGTTCCAGTTCTTCCTGTGTAAAGACCGACAGGCAGTACTCACATTTATACTTCTGAGAGGCGGGATCAAACTGGAGCCCGCCTCCGCAATTAGGACATTTGAATGTTATCGTCGCCATAGTAATTCTCCGGCCGAATTTCTATTTCGGTTTACACTGATTTATGGTCTTGGCTTTCCGCACTCGCTGCAGAACCTTCCCGTATTCACTGCGCCGCAAGCGCAGGTCCATTCCCCGGACGGAGCAGGAGCCGGTTTGCCGCATTCGCTGCAGAACTTGCCGGTATTCACTGCACCGCAGCTGCAGGTCCATGTACCCGCAGGCGCAGGAGCCGGTTTGCCGCACTCACTGCAGAACTTGCCGGTATTCACCGCACCGCAGCTGCAGGTCCAGCTGCCGGTCGCCGGCGCCGCTGCCTTCTGACCAGCCGCAGCCGCGCTCTGCTGCATCTGCATCTGCTGCATATTGGAAGCGGAAGCGGCGCCCATAAAACCACCGCCCGCATTCATTCCCATACCCATGCCCATGAACCCGGCCATCGCGCCGTTGGCATTGGAACCCGCAGCCTCCATACCGCGCGCCACGGCGCCCTGAACATAACCTTCACGCACAGACGGATCGGAAAGCATCGCGCCCTGATTCCGCATATTGATAAGCTTCTGGGACTCTTCGTCGTAAGAAACGCTGGCCAGACCCACTGACTGGATCTCAATGCCGCGCATCTTCTTCCAATCGTCGTCAAGCGTATCCGCCATATATTTGCCTAACTCGCGGGCCTTGGAGGTTACGAATGAAATGCGGGTGCCATCCGCCGACATCTGATTGATGGATGCCTGCAGCGCCTCTAAAAACTCATCCAGATACTGTTCGTTGATCTCGTCTATCTCCACCTTATCCGCGTTCTTCGGGATCACTTCCGCATAGAACAAAAGGGGATCCGTGATCTTGATGGAATAGGTTCCGTGAGCCCTCAAAAACAGTTCGGAATTATAAAACGTATCGAAATAATTAATCGGGTTGCGGGTGCCGAATTTAATTCCCTTTACCTCCTGCAGGTTAACATAATATACCTTCTGGGAGGTTGGCGTCACGCCGCCGTATTTGATACGACTGAAGGATTCCTTTAACGTGTCGCCGAACTGACCGTTAAACAGGGACGGCAGGGAAGAATTGTTCACGGTATAATATCCCTCTTCTGCCGTGTAGTCCACGACCTTGCCGCCGTCCACCAGCATCATGAACTGGTTCGGATAGACATGGATCACGGAGCCGTTGGACACTGTATTGTCCGTGCCCTTCGTATTCGATCCCTTCCGTACCGCCACACCTTTGGTGAATACGGTCTGATCACCCATGCTGTCCGCTTCAATGACCTCCAGCCATTGATCCGCAAGCGCACCGCTTACCGCCGATGCAACCGCCTTGATAATTCCCATTTTCTCTCCTCCTTATCGCTTGATCTGTCCATTTATAAAAAACGATATATAATCATAATACCAAAATATACCATAAAGTGCAAGTAGCAGATAGATATCCGGCTTTCCCGGCAACAGGCTGTCCGGGGCATTTTACCTGGGCCTTCGGCCACGGCCCGCCGGACGCGTCTTCCTTACGGCCCCCCACAGGAATACTGCCGCCATCAGCAGCTGCACCGCCATACTGACCGGCCACCAATACCTTCCCACAAAACCGATCTCCGTAATCCGTTCCAACTGAGGAAATATAACTGTCAAACCGCTTCCACTCCCCATCTGGCTGTTTAATATAGTCTGGAAGGTCGCAGCCGGATTACAAAGAAGCAGATACAGCGGCCAATCCGCCGCTCCGTTCCCCTGGGGCATTGTCCCAAGGCCTTCCGCAAGATAATTCACCATCAGCGTACCGGCGGTCAGCAATACCAGAACGGAATAGGCCGCCACAGTAGCCCTTGTAGAACGCCGCGCCGCCGCCGAACAAAAGAGTCCCGCGCTTCCCAAAAGCACCGATGTCACTACATAGCACAGAAGCATCAGCCCCACATCCGCCATAGTCACACCGCCATAGATAAAGACAAGTCCAAGGATCGGAAAGCTGGACACAATCAGCAGAAAAACCGTTGAAAGCCCCTGTACCAGCTTGCCCGCAACAATATCAGATGCCTTAAGCCGCGTCGTCAACATCAGATCCAGCGTCTGCCGCTCACGCTCCCCACTGATGGCCCCCGCCGTCAGGGCGGGGACAACGAACAACAACAGCACGAACTCCATCGTTGTTACAAAACTGTACAGACCCAAAAAGCTGGAATACTGGATCTCTGCCGTCAAACGCACCTGGGCAATCATAGAATCCATATACAGAAGCGCCACAACGGCCAACACGGAATTAAAACCCAGAATGATAAGCGGCAGTTTAAACGATCTGGCCCCTGCCCGGCTCTCCTGCCGGTAAATCGGATTAATCCTCATGGAGCAGCACCACCTCCTCGCCGCTATGATCGGTAATCTGCATGAACACAGATTCCAGATTACCACGCTCCCGCACAAAACCGTAGACATTCACGCCTGCCTCGACCAGCTGCTTCAACAAAGTCTCCTCATCTCTCTTATCGCCGGAAAAACCCACCGCGATCTCTTCCTCACGAATCGTGACGGTCTCTACCTCCGGATGGGCGCGCAGAAGTTCCAGCGCTTTCTGGCGGTTCCCGCTTACAGAGATCAGGAGAGGGCTGGCAACATTGATCTGCGCCAATATCTCCTCCATACTGCCTTCAAATACCATCCGTCCCTGATCAATCACTCCGATATCCGTACAGATCTCTGCCAGCTCCGACAGAATGTGGGAACTGATCAAAACTGTCTTTCCCTGATTCCGCAATTCCTTCAGGATCTCCTTAAATTCATAGCGGGTTCGCGGATCCAGCCCTGCCGTTGGCTCGTCCATGATAAGCACCGGCGGGTTATGTATCAGTGCGCGCGCCAGACAGAGGCGCTGCTGCATACCGCGGGAGAGTCCCTCTACATAAAAATCCGCTTTATCATCCAGACCCACCTGCTCCAAAAGCATCTGCCCCCGTTTTCTCGCCTTCAGGCCCGCGAGTCCATAGCACGATGCAAAAAACTCCATATATTCCGACACCTTCAGGTTATCGTAAACGCCGAAGGCGTCCGGCACATAACCGATGCGGGCCATGACCCTGTCCGGCTCCTTTGCCACATCAATGTCATTGACCAGCACACGCCCATCATCCGGCGCCAGAAGACCGATGACTGTCTTGATCGTCGTTGTCTTACCGGCGCCATTGGGTCCCACAAAACCGTAAAGAGCGCCTGCCTCTACCGTCATGTTCAGTCCGTCCAGGGCCACTGTGCGGCCAAAAACCTTTGTCAGATTCTCAATACGCAGCATCCGTATTCCTCCCCGCAAAATCTAAACACAGCAGCAGCTGCCGTCCGCCGGCCATTCCGGTTCCGGGAATCAGTATTCCCTCCCGATGATGTTCAGCATCGGCAGCAGGATATTCCAGTTGTACTGGCTGCTGTTTCCACAGGCATAACGCACTGTGAGCCGATTATCATCCGTCAGGTACGGCAGCAGTTCATGGGCGCTGTATTCAGTCCTTTCCGAATCCATTTTGTCATAAACGCCTGTCAGGTGATTATAGAAATAAATATTTCCCGTAAACACCGCGAGGCCGCTGCCTGTCTGCCCCGTAAAGATCTCCGATACATAATCAAATCCCAGTCTCTCCACCTGCACATCCGTTCCAAAAGAATATTCCAATGTCACCGGATCAATGCCGTAAAGGGCATTGGCGTCAGGGTCGTAACTTCCGCCCAATACCCGGGGCGTCTTCACAAGACCGGACCGGTATAGCTCCTCCTCATCACTGGAATAGACCGCCAGCGGCGATGCCACCATCGTCACACCGTCTCCGCCCCGGTTCGCCGCTCCATCCTCATCCCCCGAATCCGCAAATCCCACGATTCTGGCACTGGGGACCGTTGAATACGGCATATGATTATTCAGATAGAAACTGAGCATATCCGATCTCTCCGACGCCTTCACATAATCGTCATTGCTGATATCCGTCTGCTCGAACATGCTCTCGCCGGACAAATAAGCAGCCACCTGATAAGAAGCGTTCTTCGGATATTCCAGCACCTCCAAATTATCAAGCTCCACTGTCTGCCCCGGCTCCATATCACCCAGACAAATCAGTTTATTGTTAAATAGAAGCGTACAGTCTCGCACGGTTTCCCGGAATCTGTTAGAAACGCTTCCGGTCAGTCTCCCTCCATCGATCTCCAGATCGCCGTCGAAACCGATTCTTTCCGTGTTTTCCGTTACCTTCTTCATCTGAAAATACCGTGGCTCGAATGCCGGCACACCCTGAATGGAAATTACGGTTTCTTCCGGTCCGAAACTCAGATCCACCACCGGTTCCTCACCGCCGGTAAACTGCGGCGCATTCTCCTCGCTGTAGTAACTTCTCGTGATGGGCTTCAGGGAATAACCCGCCGGCACCCGCGCCTGATAGGGCCTGTTGTAAGGAGCGCGGATATTGACATAAGACGTCTCGCTGACGGAATCAAAGGTCGCCTCAAGAAACTGGGCATAGCTATAAAACGTCCCCGTGAATCGGGTCTTACCGCCCATAAAATAAATGATCGCCGTAAACAGCAGCGCCAGAATGAGAACCGCCCTGCGGTAGTAATCGGTCAGATCCCTCTGCTTCAGGAAAATATAGATCACCAGACCGGTAAGCAGCAGATAAATCGCCAGCTCCAGCGTGTAGAGATTCATATTCGGCAGCTGGCAGACGTTGCCCGTATTGATCATGTTACGAACCGACCAGTATTGATCCGAATCACCGCTGTAAGTTTCCTGCGCCAGCTCCGAAAGTTTCGCCTCTCCCAGAACAGCCGTCAGCAGGTCGTCCAGATACGCGGGGTTCCGGCTGCAGAACCCGGCAATATCCGCAAAATCATAGGCCGCCACGGCGATCGTTCCCCTGCCGTAGGAAACCGATGCCACCAGCGCCTGCTGCTCATCGGCGAACAGCACATCCCCGCCGCTCAGGGAAAATTCCAGGCATGGAATCGTAAGCGTCGCATCATCCGGACTCTCCTGCGCATACTGGTCGCCCATATCCACCTCACGGGTCACCGGCGGATCATAGGACTCCTCCAAAAGCTCCGGCGCAAACCGCCCAAGCGTGTCGTCCGCCCGCTCGCCGGTACCCAGAATCATCGTACCGCCGCTGCGAACCCATTCCACCAGCACCTGACTCTGCTTTTCAGACAAATCGCGGATGCGGAAATTGCTGATCAAAAGCACGTCTATCACATCCAGCCCCATTTCTTCCACAGGGAATGTCCCGGCGTCAAAATGGACTGCCTCCGTGCGCAGCATACTGTAATCCACACCGATGCCGTCCCAGGCAGACAGAAGCTCCGGCGAGTCAGAAAGCGTCCCGATAAACAGTTCCGGCATGTCTACACTGAAATCCAGTTCCACACGTTTGTGAAGAATCAGACCATTGCCGCTGTCTGTCAGACTGACAAACAGCCGATCCGCACGGTTTCCCATGGGAACGTAGATGCGTTTGCAAAGGATCCCGGCACTGGGGGAAGATTCGGATGCCGTTTCTCCCTCAGCCATCTGCGCGTTTCCGGCCGCAGGGACCACAACAGGATATTCATAGCGGTAAATATCATAGTCCGCCTCCATCGTCAGCAGCTTCAGAGTTCCCGTAAATTCCGTATCTTCCTGATTATAGACGGTCACATCCACCGGTACGTACCGGCCTCCTTTGGCACAATTGTCATAGCCATAGGTCACATCCATGGAAAGACCGCTTCTGGAAGGGATATCGCCGGGTACCCCGTTACCTGCGCGCGAAACGTCAGCTGCCTGCGCGCGATTCTCCTGCACCATAGACGCAGCATTGTCCGGCGCGCCGGACAATGCTCCATCCGCCCCATATGCCGTCAACACAGCAGACAGGGCCAGCATACACAGTATGGACCCTGCAAGTAATCTACATCTCATATTCATGGCTGTCTCCCGGGCTTCCGAAATGCTCTTTATTGATATCGAAATTCACCTGCAGCTTCACCGTGAAGACTGTACCGTTCATATCACTGGTCACACCAATGGTGCCGCCGTGCATCTCCACGATATTCTTGGCAATGGCCAGCCCCAGTCCGGTACCTCCGGTGTTCGTGGACCGGGACTGTTCCACCCGGTAGAATTTCTCAAACAGAAGCGGAAGCTCCTCTTTCGGAATTACATATCCATAATTCGTCACCGACACAGTAACAAACTGCGCATCGGCGTGAACCTTCACAAGTATCTTCTTGCCTTCGGCCCCGTACTTGATCGCGTTGCCCAAGAGGTTATCGAACAGGCGGGCCAGGAGATTCCCATCCGCGGTGATCACCTTGGACGGCACATTACTCTGGAGCTCGTAGGACAGTTCCTTCTCCATGAAATTCGGATAGAATTCTTCCAGAAGCTGGCTTAAGAGTTTGATAATATCCACCTGCGATACCCGCATGGAGAGCTTGCCGTAATTCAGTTTCGTGAAGCCAAACAGATCCTCGATCAGCTTCTGCAGGCGCTTGGCTTTGGTGTAGGTGATATTTATGTATTTCTCCTGCATCTCCGGCTCCAGCTGCGCCGGGCCGGACAGCAGTTCCAGGTACCCGATGATGGACGTCAGAGGCGTGCGCAGATCGTGAGCCACATTCGTGATCAGTTCGTTCTTCGTCCGCTCCGACTCCCGCTCCTTATCCATCAGCTCCCGGATCTCCTCCACCATCCGGTTAATGTTGGCAGCCATCACCGAGAACTCATCGTCGCCAACCACCTCCACCGAGGTATTCAGATCCCCGGCCGCAATATTCTGCATGGCCGCAGAGATCTTCGTGATATACTCCAGGGCGTCCCGCTGCAGGAAAAGAAATGTAACCGCGAACACCGCCACTCCCAAAAGCAGATAGAGAACCACAACGAGAGCCTCCGGCTGGTAAAACATGGCAGCCAGGCTCCCTTCCTTACCGTTCTCAACGGCATAACGGCCCACCATGGAGAGGTTTGTGACCACAAACACTTCCACCAGGCAGGCCAGGATCGCACTGTAAATGATGTTGGTGATGACGCGGGTATGATACCTGCGGCTCATATCACTTCTCAATTTTGTATCCTACCCCCCACACTGTGGTGATGATCTTATTCTCCCTTGTATCTTCCTTCATCTTGCCGCGCAGGCGGCGGATATGTACCATGACGGTGTTATTGGCCTCGTAGACCTTCTCATTCCAGACACGCTCGAAGATTTCGTCGGTGCTGAATACCTTTCCCGGGTTCGACGCCAACAGGTACAGGATGTCGAACTCGATAGGCGTCAGCTTGATCTCCTCGTCGAAGACCGTAACCCTGTGGTTGTCCTTATTGATCACCAGACCGCGGATTGCGATCTCATTCTTCTCCGCCTCGCGGGTCGTGCTGTTGGGATTCAGCTGTGTGTAGCGCCGCAGCTGGGACTTGACGCGGGCCGTCAGTTCCAATGTATTAAACGGCTTCGTCACATAATCGTCGGCGCCGGTGCCCAACCCTAGGATCTTGTCCAGGTCCGTGGACTTGGCGCTCATCATGATGATCGGAATATTACTGGTCTCCCGGATCTTCCGGCACATCTCCAGACCGTCCATGCCGGGCATCATGATGTCCAGAAGCACCAGATGGATCTCCTCCTTATCGAGAATATCCAGACCCTCCTGCGCGTTGTTCGCTTTGAAGACCTTATAACCGTCGCTGACCAGGTAGATCTCAACCATATCGGCGATCTCGCGCTCGTCGTCTACTACAAGTATATTCATCTGGGACATGAAACGTTTCCTCCTTTGTTCCTCCTCCAAAGAATAGGTTGGCGGTCAGGGTATTGTATGATTCACCGTGTCGCGGTATGTCTGGGGGTGCAATACTCATAACTCATATAAAAACAGTATAACATACTTTGCGGGAGATTGCCTTAATTTTTCTTTACTTTATCGTTAAAAGTATTTTCCATGGATGGGAAAAAATCTCTGATCTCCGTATACACCATCCCATTCCGCCCTCTCTCCGACTTCATAAGCGACGCCCCGGTCACTTCCATCCCGCATTCCGGCAGCGCCGGCGCCGGGATCCGCTCCCCGTTTTTATAGCGTGCGTTCCGGATCAGCGTGATATGCGGCGAGAATTTCTTCCTGTCAAATGGGATTCCCTGCTCGGCAAGCGCCCTTCTGAGCCGCAGCGCGTACAGTTCAAGGCCTCTGTTCTCAGCGATTCCCGCCCAGAAAATGTCGCCGAAGCTTCCCACGCCCTGCAGATGAATCGAAAGCGAGCGGAAATCCGCCTGTTCCATCGCGTCCAGCACGTCCTCAGGGCGGCCGTATTCACCGATAAAAGCCATCGTCAGGTGCAGGTTCTCCCGCTTTGTGTAATTGCCGGTCACTCCCATGGAGCGCAGATCATCCTGCAACTTCGTCAGGGCGTCCAGCATCCGATCATTAAATTGAATTGCGATAAACAGCCTCATAGATCCTCTCCGGTATCATCGTCTTCTTCACTGCCCAACCCGAAATTCAGCATCTCATTGTAGCTGGCGTTGGCCGCCTCGCTGGCCTTCTTCTCGCGCCAGGCGTCGATCTCGCCGCAGATCGCCAGCATTTCATCGACGACCAGTTCCGCCTTCCGCGGCTTTACATAGGTGAGGTAGGAGATCATCCGCTCCATCGCTTTCGGACTTCCCAGATTCTGCGCCACCACATGGCCCAGTTCCACCGGGAAACCGAGCTGGCGGATGGCGTCAATAAGCCGAAGCCGCGCGCTCTGCCATTCTCTCTGTTTATTTGTCTGGTTTCTATCTGTCATGATTCGCTGCTTCCTTCTCTGCTGCCTCCATGGTGTTCTTCCGCCTGTAAAATCCCTCGCCTGCGGCGCAGAATCTTACCCCGGAACAACGCTCTATACGTGCTTTGGGATTCCCGGCAAAAAAATATCCGAAATGACACCGGAGCCGCTGCCGGACCGGCCGAACCGCTCCCGCAACAGCCCCGTACACGATGCCGCGTCCTACGGACATACCCCCCTCCGGGGATGCGCACGGTTCTTATTCCAACTCCATAAGCACCGCCCTGCAGGGCGCGCCATCCGCGCCTCCGAGATTCAGCGGCGCCGCGTTCAGCAGATACGCGCCCTCCGGGACGCCTCCGAGGCGTATCCCTTCCAGGAGCACGCAGCCGGAGCCCAGCAGGATCCGATGGACCTCGGCCGGGGCGCTCTCCGGTCCCACTGTCTGGGACTCATTTCCGTAAAGGAGCAGGCCTGCTTCGACGCATACCCGGGCGGCCTCTGCGGAAAGCTCGGCCTTACCCTTAATCAAAATTCGCTTTGACACGCCCGCCGCGTCAGCGGGCTCAACCCATGCCGAAATCCGGTTTCCGCCGGCTTTCTCCGCCCGCCTAAGGATCCGCCGCATATCCTCTGCCGCAACGATCCCTTCATGCTCTGCCACATAGCACGGCCCGATCCAGACTTCAAGTCCGACCTCGTCGATGGTCTTTCCATCCGCGCAGAAATGGTACGGCGCGTCCACGTGGGTCCCGTTGTGGGCACACATCCGGATCGCCGTCAGATTGCAGCTGCCGCCCTTTTCAATCTCGGAGAGAATCTGCCTCTCCGGCGCCGGGTCCCCCGGAAATACGGCGCAGCCGAACACCTCCTGAGAAATATCATAGATCTTCATGGCTTTCCACCGGAACGAACA
>CANREE010000020.1 GCA_947629545.1 uncultured Lachnospiraceae bacterium
CAGTTAAGCGACGAGCAGCTGGTGGAGGCCGGCGTGGATCCGGCGATGATCCGGCTGAGCGTGGGCATCGAGGGTGTCGAGGATATCATTGCCGACCTTGCGCAGGCATTGGAAGCTTAAGGAAATGATGACGCCCGGCGGCGCCGGCGTATGAGTCGTATCTGCGTCCGGTGGAAGCCGGGCGCCAGCATGAAGAGAAATTTGAAGGCAGAGCGGGCCGGCTGGCGTGATCGCGGGCTGTTACGGGCATGGGAGGAAGAGGAAAGCGGCATTATCTTTGCCGCCAGCTTCCTGTCTCCGCGCGGGCGGTTACAGACGCGGGCGAAAACGGAAAGCAGCCGGTTTCGCCCGGAGAAAGGAAAGATATGGATAAAAAGAATTTCAGCAATCCGTTGGACTTAAAGCAGATACAGATCACCGATGCATTCTGGCAGCGGGAGCAGGAGCTGGTGCGCACGGAGGTGATTCCCTATCAGTGGGAAGCATTAAATGACCGTGTAGAGGGAGCAGCCCCCAGCTACTGCCTGCATAATTTCCGCGCCGCGGGACGGCTGATGCGCGAGAAGAAAACAGCAGGCGCGGACTTCGCGGCTCCGGCCTATTCGTACCGGGGCTTCAACGTGCTGCCGGAAGATCCGGCGAAACCGGATCCGGACAAGTTCTATGGTTTCGTCTTTCAGGATACGGATTTCAGCAAATGGATCGAGGCCGTGGCCTACACCCTGACCTGGCATCCTGATCCGGAGCTGGAGCGGATCGTCGATGAGGCCATCGATGTGGTCTGCGCGGCCCAGTGGGAGAACGGATATCTGGACACCTACTATATCTTAAGCGGGATGGACCGATCCTTTACGAACCTGAAGGACCATCATGAGCTGTATTGCCTGGGGCATCTGACGGAGGGCGCCGTAGCTTACTATCAGGCCACCGGGAAGGATAAGCTTCTGAAGGCGGCCTGCCGGTTTGCCGACTATGCGGCTTCCGTTTTCGGGCCGGAAGAGGGCAAACGCAAAGGCTATCCCGGCCATGAGATCGCCGAGATGGCACTTGTGAGGTTATATGAGGTTACGGGTTGTGAGAACTATCTGCGGCTGGCGGAATTTTTCCTGAACCAGCGCGGAACGGAGCCCCATTATTTCATTGAAGAGGAGAAAGAGCGGTGGCTCTATGAGCAGGGAGAGAAGAGCGGCGCGGGCGGAGAAGACGACTCAAAGTCAGAAGCCGGCGTGACGGGCTCGGAATTGTCTGATGAGAAAGCTGAGGAAAACTCTTGCGATGCGGCGGAGAAGGAAGCCTCCGAAACCACTGCAGAGGCAGAGTGCGCGAAAAATGCCCAGAAGGCGGGCAGGAAAGCCGTCCGAGAATTCCCCGCCAGGATCCGCGCTCTGACTCCCGCGAGCTACGCTTATTATCAGGCCCATCAGCCGGTCCGTGAGCAGTCGGAGGCGGTGGGCCACGCGGTGCGGGCCGGATATCTGTATTCCGGAATGGCCGACGTGGCGAGGCTGACAGGGGATGAAGCGATGTACGCGGCCTGCGAGCGCCTGTGGAACAGCATTGTGAAGGAAAAGCTGTATATCACCGGCGGTGTGGGCGGCACCAGCCACGGGGAGGCATTTTCCTACCCCTACGATCTGCCTAACGACGCGGCCTATTCGGAGACTTGCGCGGCTATTGCGCTGGCGTTCTTTGCCCGGCGGATGCTGCAGATCCGGCCGGACGTCCGATATGCGGACGTGATGGAGCAGGCGCTTTACAATACGGTGCTGGCGGGCATGGCGCTGGACGGCAAAAGCTTCTTCTATGTGAATCCGCTGGAGGTGACGCCGGAGGCCTGTCGTAAGGACAGCCGCCTGGACCATGTGAAGCCGGTGCGTCAGAAATGGTTCGGCTGCGCCTGCTGTCCTCCGAATCTGGCCAGGATCGTTAGTTCTGTAGGCGCTTACGCTTACACGGAAAATGAAGATACGCTGTGGTTCCATCTGTATATGGGCGGCCGGGTGACAAAGACGGCCCGGGTCGGAGAGGAAAATACGGCCGCGTGTGCGGGAACAGCGGGCGGAACGCCGCGCACGGCCCGGCTCACGCTTCAGGTGGAGACCGGGATGCCGTGGAACGGGAACGTGAAGATAACGGTCTGCGAGGCGGACAGGACAGCCGCGTGTACGCTGGCCCTGCGCATCCCCGGCTGGAGCGGAGACTGGCACGCGGATATCATCTGCGGAGGAAAGAAGCGGGAAGCAGCACGGATCGAGGACGGATATCTGTATGTGACCGGTTCCTGGCAGGAGGGCGATTCCATTTCCCTGGAGTTTGCGATGGATGTTCATATGAAGGTCGCCGACCCGCGGGTTCGAGAGAATCTGGGGCGCGCGGCGTTTGTGCGCGGACCGGTCACCTACTGCGCCGAGGAAGCGGATAACGGGAAGGATCTGCATTTGTACCGGGTGGATCCGGCAGGGATCGGCTATGCCGCGGAGGAGAAAAATGCGCCCGATGGGAGCGAGGGCTGCGCGGCTCCAAAATCCGGCAGCGGCATCCGCGTTGAGATGACGGACCGGCTGGGGCACCCGATGGCTGTCCTGAAGGTTCCGGCGAAGAAGCTGGTGCCGGATGGCGGCCCTCTGTATCGCGATTACGCGCCGCCTGCGGAGGAAGACGCGGCCCTTACGCTGATCCCCTACTACGCGTGGGCGAACCGCGGAGAGGGTGAGATGACCGTGTGGCTGCGGGTGTAGCGGATCGCGAATTGAATAGAGTTATGTAAACTCAGAACAAGGCTTGGATCGCGAAGTTATGACAGCGGTTCGGATGGGAACGCCGCGGCCGGAGATCGCGGTGAAAACGGAATACAGTATTTGCAGCAGAAAAGAGGCAGAGCATAAATGACGATCAAAGATATGAAGATCGGGGAGAGCGCCGTCATCGACGTGGTAGGCGGCGAAGGCGCGCTCAGGCAGCATTTCCTGGACATGGGCGTCATCCCCGGCGCTGAGGTGACGGTGGTGAAATTCGCCCCGATGGGAGATCCGGTGGAGCTGCGGCTCCACGGTTATGAGCTGACCCTGCGTCTGGACGACGCGGCCCAGATCACGGTAAGCGGCGTCCGGGAGGCAGAGAAGGAAGCGGCGGATGCGTCCGGAAAAGCGGCGGACACGGCCGGAAAAGAGGCCCGGAAGCCGAAAAAACGTTCCGTGGCTCACCCGTATTTCGGCGAGCCCGGCATCCACCACGAGAAGCAGACGGAGAATCCCCTGCCGGACGGACATATTTTGACATTCGCCCTGGTGGGCAACCAGAACTGCGGCAAGACGACGCTTTTCAACCGGCTGACCGGCGCCAACCAGCATGTGGGTAATTTCCCGGGCGTTACGGTGGACCGGAAGGACGGTGCGATCCTGGGCCATCCGAAGACGTCGATCACCGACCTGCCGGGCATCTATTCCATGTCGCCGTACTCCAGCGAGGAAGTGGTGTCCCGGAATTTTGTGCTGAAGGACGAGCCGGACGCGATCATCAATATTGTGGACGCCACCAACATCGAACGGAACCTGTATCTGACCATGCAGCTTCTGGAAATGAACCGGCCCATGGTAGTAGCGCTGAATATGATGGATGAGCTGACCGGCAACGGCGGCTCCATCGATGTCAACGCCATGGAGGCCCAGTTAGGCGTCCCGGTGGTGCCGATTTCCGCTGCCAAGAATAAAGGAATCGAGGAGCTGGTGACCCATGCTCTCCATATCGCCAAATACCAGGAGAAACCGCAGCGGTATGATTTCTGCTCCAAGGACGATTTCGGTGGGGCGGTGCACCGCTGTCTCCATGCGGTGGTCCATCTGATCGAGGATCATGCGGAGAACGCCGGGATCCCGGTGCGGTTTGCCGCCAGCAAGGCGATCGAAGGCGATCAGCTGATCATCGACCAGCTGACGCTTGACCAGAATGAAAAAGAGCTTCTGGAGCATATCACGCTTCAGATGGAGGCGGAGCGCGGCCTGGACCGCAGCGCCGCCATCGCGGACATGCGTTTCCGGTTTATCGAGAAGGTCTGCGAGGAATGCGTCAATAAGCCACACGAGAGCAAGGAGCATGTGCGCAGCGAGAGGTTGGACCGGATCCTGACGGGACGGTACACGGCGATCCCCGTGTTTGTCTGCATCATGGCTGTGGTCTTTTATCTTACCTTCAATGTGATCGGCGCGTGGCTTCAGGGACTTCTGGAGACCGCCATCGCCGCGCTTACGGATATCACGGCAAAAGCCATGGCGGCCGCCGGAGTCAACGAGGTGCTTCAGGATCTGGTACTTTCCGGCATCTTCGAGGGCGTCGGCAGCGTCTTAAGCTTCCTGCCCATCGTGGTCACCATGTTCTTTTTCCTGTCGCTTTTGGAGGACAGCGGGTACATTGCCAGAGTCGCATTCTTTATGGATAAGCTGCTGCGCAGGATCGGCCTTTCCGGTCGCAGCATCGTACCGATGTTGATCGGCTTCGGCTGTACAGTGCCGGCGGTCATGGCGACCCGCACCCTTCCCAGCGAACGGGACCGCCGCATGACGATCCTGCTGACGCCGTTCATGAGCTGCACCGCGAAGCTGCCGATTTACGCATTCTTTGTCAACGCCTTCTTCCCGGGGAAGGGCGGATTTATCATGACCGGCCTGTATCTGTTCGGGATCGTTGTGGGGATTCTGGACGCGTTCCTCTATAAGAAGGTGCTCTTTAAGGGCGAGGCGGTTCCGTTTGTAATGGAGCTGCCCAACTACCGTCTGCCCAGCGCCAGAAGCACGATGCAGCTGATGTGGGAGAAGGCGAAGGACTTCCTGGAGAAGGCATTTTCCGTGATCCTGGTAGCGACGGTGGTCGTCTGGTTCCTGCAGAGCTTCAATCTGCGGTTCAATCTGGTGGAAGACTCGGCAGACAGCATCATGGCCATGCTGGCCGGCGTCCTGGCGCCGCTCTTTAAGCCGCTGGGACTGGGCGACTGGCGGATCTGCACGTCGCTGATCAGCGGCTTCATGGCAAAGGAGAGCGTGGTCTCCGTGCTGGAGGTACTCTTCGGCGCCCAGGGAGGCATCACGGCTGTTCTCGGAACGGCGGAGGCCGGCGCGCTTCTGATCTTCAGCCTTCTCTATACGCCCTGCGTGGCCGCCGTCGCGTCCATCAAGCGGGAGCTGGGCGGCAAATGGGCCTTCGGCGTGGTCGTGTGGCAATGCGTGGTGGCGTGGTGCTGCGCGCTGGCGTTTAAGGTTGTGTGCGGGGGGATTTTGTAGAAATTTTCATCGGATATGGATTGATGGATCCGGATTCCCGCAGGATCAATCTTCAGCATAGGCTTGTATACCAGATATATGAGGAACCGTTTACAAAGGACGGCGTTGCGTATCAGGGCAGTGTAAAGATTATTCGAATGTGGACGCATTATGAAGGTATTTGATTAATAAAGAATCGATAGTTTAGGGAGGGCATATGCTCTCCCTAAGCAGTTTATAACAGAAGATTGCTAAGATAAGGACATATAATTTCAGATATCTGGTTACCAGAACAAATATTCGGATTTCTGTATACATTTCTTTAGCTATATGCTATAATTCTCTAGTCTATCACATTGTATTTTTTTAAAAGGTTTTGTATAATACATTTATAAAAATAGAAGGATATTTGCTTTGTATATCGGTTATGCAGCATAATGGGGTATTATATGAACAAGAAGTGTCAGGTATTCACACCTGAGAATTACGTAGAAGAGCTGCTGGACAGAGTAGGATATGTCCGGGATTTATACGGCAAGAGATTGCTGGAAAATTCATGTGGGGATGGGAATATTCTGGCCGGGGTTGTGCGAAGATATATTGAAGACGGCAGGCGGCAGGGGATATCGCAGGGAAAGATAAGAGAGGGCCTTGCATGTGATATATATGGGGTCGAGATAGATGAAGATCAATACAAAAAATGTATTGATGTTCTGAATGCAATATTGTATGAAAATGGGATCCGTCCCGTAAACTGGAAGGTTTATAATACCGATTATCTGAGATGGGAAGAACCTGTGAAGTTCCATTATGTCGTTGGAAATCCGCCGTATATTACCTATTCAGAGCTTGATGAAAAAGAGCAGAAATTTGTAAAAGAGAATTTTTCAACATGCAAAAAGGGAAAGTTCGATTATTGTTATGCTTTTATAGAAAAAAGCATTTCCAGTATGGAACCTGATGGCAAAATGGCTTACCTGATTCCGAGCAGCATTTTCAAAACGGTTTTTGGATCAGATCTTCGGGAGTTGATGAAGCCGTATATCAGAGAGATAAAGGAATATACGAACCAAAAAGTGTTTGATAATGCGCTGGTAAAATCTTCTATTATGGTTTTGAATCGGAACAGATCGGATGGATTACTATATTATACGGATGTTGCAGAGGATCATAATCGCGGAACCGGAGCTGTCAGCTTCAATAGGGAAATTGATACAAATAATTTGGGAAGCAAGTGGTTTTTCACGAACTGTTTAGGCGAAGGAGAGCGAAGATTTGGAGATGATTATAAAATATCGCATGTTGTTGCAACTCTATACAATGAAGCTTATGTGCTGAAAGCGGATCATTTGGAAGAGGCGGATGGATATATTTTTTATAATGGACATAGAATTGAAAGGTCGATAGTAAGGGAAACGGCAACGCCCCGGTCGCTTCGATATGGACGGGCAGAAAAAATCATTTTTCCGTATTGTTATCTGAATGGGCAGCTGGTGCGATATACGGAGGAAGAGTTTGAAGAATCTTTTCCGGAAGCTGCGGCTTATCTGAACCGTTTCAGAAAGAAACTGGATGACAGAAAAAAGGCGGAGGGGATACGCTGGTTTGAATATGGAAGATCGCAGGCACTGGCTGATCTGAATACCGGGAAATTATTGATATCGACGATTATCACAGAAGCGGTGAATGTATATCGATTGAATCAGGAATGTATTCCTTATGCCGGCATGTATATCGTTCCGAGGAGGAACGGTGAGGAAGATACACTTGAACGGGCGGTTCAGATACTCAGAAGTGAGAAGTTTATGCAATATGTGTCAGACGTAGGAATACATATAAGTGGGAAATCTTTGAGGATTACATCGAAAGACATTGAAAACTATAAATTCAGGGAACAGGATTTTGAATAATGGAAAGTATAGGATTTCAGGTAAGTGCCAAAACGGCCCGACTTATCGGACGCGAGAACATATCAGATGTAGACGGCGCCATCATAGAGCTTGTGAAGAATGGATATGACGCTGATGCGGAATGTGTATTGATTAAATATTCAAATCCGTATGATGCGATACCCGGTGAACTGACGCTGTCCGAAATTAAGAATCATTTAAAAGGAGACACGTCAGTTATCGACAAGTTTTATGAGATTAAAGACGGAAAATATGTTCTTCGAACTTTTGATGAGGAAAGGACAGATGATTCTAAGGCCTGGGAAGAACTGAACCGATTCTTTCAGGCGTGCAGCGAAATCATAGTGCTTGATAACGGCTGCGGAATGAGCCGGGACGTTCTTCGTACTTCCTGGATGAATATCGGAACGAAGGACAAAGAGGTTAATATATACAGCGCAGAGAAAACAAGAATTAAGACAGGTGCAAAGGGAATCGGAAGATTTGCATTGGATAAGTTATCGCTGTGTTCGTCAGTTGTGACAAAGAGTAAAGATGATGTGACCGTAGACTGGAGGATTGACTGGACCCAGTTTGACAATGCGGAGCTGCTGAATCAGGTAAAAGCGGATATTAATGTTCTGAATGCAGATTTCGTGGAGATTGTAGAGGATATTTTGGGAGACGATTTTCAGCTGGTTCGTAATTATGACTGGTCAACCGGTACTCTTATAAGATTGCACCCATTAAGGGAGTTCTGGAACGACAAGCTTTACCGCAAGGTAAACGCTAACCTCAAAAACATTAATCCTCTCGGAAGCGTGGATCAGTTTGATGTATTTGTGAAAAATACATTTCATCCGAAACTGGATTATAAAGCCGTTCGCGAGGGGATCGACAGAGACGATTATGACTATATGATAGATGCGGAATATGATGGGAAGGATAAGATAAAGATTACGCTGGACAGAAATGAACTGGATATTAAAAAAGAAAAGGTGGTTGTCAGTTATTCAGAAAGTGACAGGGAAGAATATGATCTGAATGATTTTTGGGGAAGAGAGGCATTTAAAAGGGAGAAATACCAAAGAAATGATTTTAACGGTACGATAGAGTTATCCTATTCTTTGCCGGAGATTGTGCCGGATGACGGGCAGGAATATGAGAGTTATAAAAAGGTCGGCTCTTTTACGCTGAAGATCTATTATGTGAAAAACACGAAAAGTACAGTTGAAATCGTGAGAGATATTAAGAGCCGAAGAAGGAAAAAACTATTAGAGGATTTTTCAGGGATAAAGATTTATCGCGATAATTTTAAAGTTCGCCCTTATGGTGATACCGGACAGTTTTATGACTGGATTAATTTGAGCGAACGCGTACAAAAGAGTCCTGCTGCTGCTTCTCATGAATCAGGGAACTGGAGGGTTTCGCCGAATCAGTTTATCGGCAGTGTAGCCATTGGCAGGATATCAAATCCGGAACTGGTGGATAATGCAAATCGGGAGGGGATGAGCCTGAACCGGGAGTATTATGCGTTTATCGACCTGATTCAGGGAATTATAGGTAAATTTGAATATGACAGGCAGTTCCCGCTAAGGGAGTATGCGAACTGGATCAATCCCAAAAAGAAAGAACATGAAAAGCGTGCCCAGGAAATATATGAGCAGGTTCTGCGCGAGAGGCAGGAGAAGGAGAAACAGAAGGGAGAGGAAGGGCGTTCTTTTACAGAAGAAGAACTGAAAGATGCAATCTATACATTAGGCAGGACGAATGAAGAAAAACTGTCAACCCAGCAGCTGCTTATGGTGCTTAGTGCAGCTGGGGTTATGGCCCAGACTTTTGCGCATGAGATTACGCGGGTAGGGACGAATCTCGGCAGCAGAGGCCAGCATTTAAAGGCATCCATAGATCGCATACTGGGATATATGCCTTATGCCGGCGATGAAGATTTTAACCCGTACGATATGCTGCAGGAATTAAACAGTACAGATGAACTGCTGGCGGAATGGGTAAATCTGATTATGGATTCTGTAAAAAGGGACAATTTTGACACACAGTCCGTTGACCTGCAGGATTTCATGAAACATATTACTGAGTTATGGAGACCTCTGTTTAAAAAGAAATATATCGATATTTATCCGTTAGAGTGCGTAAACAGCAATATAAAACTGCAGATGCCGATTGTTGATCTGCACCTTGTGATCAATAATTTTATGCTGAATTCAGCATATTATCTGGAGGAAGCTTCCGGAAACAGAGAAATCCGATTTAAGTTATATGATGATGAGAAACACGTCTATCTCGATATGATAAATAACGGACCGGAACTTGACAGCCGATACCGTCAAAATCCGGATGAGGTGTTGAACGCGCGGGTAAGCAGTAAAGAAGGAGGAACTGGACTGGGTCTTTGGATCGCAAGGGAAGCAATGAACAGAAATTCCGGTGAGCTGCATATTATGCTGATAAAAGACGGTTTTATGCTGCGGGCATCATGGTTAAAGTAAAAGGAGATTGGTCATGTACAGGATCGGGTTGATAGATGATGAGACTGAACAGCTGAAGGCGATAAGAAGAACGATAAAAACAAATGCCCGGAATGTCGATGCCTATGATTTTAAATCATATGTGTTGTCCGAGAACCAGGACAGTCTGGTGCAGGAAGTATTTGCAGAAGTAATGAAGGATATTAGTGAGCAGAGGCTTGCCTGTCTGATTGTAGATTACAAGATTATGGTGCGGACGACCAAAATAAAAGGGACGGATATCTTTGGCAAAATCAAGGATGAAGTACCGAAATTTCCGATTATTATCCTGACCGAAGTTGTCGAAGAAAGCATGGAGCCTGAATTTATTGATGCGGATAAGGTGTACAAAAAGCGGGAATTTTTTAAACTGGAAAGCGAGTATTCGAAGGAGAAAGTGGCAAACATATTTGACAGTATGCGTAAATATGTATCGCAGAGGGATTCGCTGGAATTAACGCTTAAACAGTTAAAACAGCAATTTACCGCTGGAGTTATGGGAAGTGAAGTAATCAGTAATATTCTGGATCTTGAAAGCCGTCTGGATGATTTTGTGCCCCTTGATCAGACGCAGATCGATAAAGTATTTGACGAGAATAAGGCCAGAGAGATCGTGGGATTGATTGAGAAGGCAAATAAATTACTGGAGTAGGTATTGATGAAGAGGACATTCAGAGAATATAAGATACAAAGAACCTGCATAAAAAGTTTTAAAGACTATGCATCATACAAAAAATATTTGAGAGAAGATTTTCATTCAAGGTGTGCGTACTGCAATCTTCTTGACAGTAAGATTACGACGCCGTTTGAAGCGGATCATATGATCCCTCGCGAAGCGTTTGATGGAAAGCGGGATGAACTTGAGACTTTGTATGAAAATCTGGTGTACGCCTGTAAAAAGTGCAATATGGCAAAAGGCAGCCAGTATAAAGGAGACATTCGAAGAAATGTTGTAGAGAATGAGTATTTTTATGATCCCGTAAAAGTGGATTACAATGATATTTTTTATCGGGATGATACAGGCAGCATCTGTTCGGAAGATGAAAAGGGCCGCGATATGATCAGCAGGTTAAAGCTATATCGTCCTATACATAATATGGCATGGCTGTGTGAAATGCTGGAGAAGACGTTGAAAAAACTGGAGCAGCAGCTGTCAAAAGAGGGAGTGGAAAGTGAAAGAGGAAAACTCCTGTCGCAGGCAAAATCAGAATTGCAGGAGTATTATATTTTGTGTCAGAATGTTTTTGTGGCGAATTATAACAGCAAAAAATACGAATGGTCGAAGCCGATGCCTGCGTCAGTAGCCGAGTAGTCGAAAAAGTAAAAACTCCCTTGCAAAACGGTCAATAATGAGTTATAATGACTCGCGAAACAAGATAAGTTCTTCGGGGCGGGGTGCAAGTCCCCACCGGCGGTATAGTCCGCGAACCGCTTTGGCGGCCGATTTGGTGAGATTCCAAAACCGACAGTACAGTCTGGATGAGAGAAGAAACTGCGTGCCGCGCGGATGCGTGGATTTCGCCGTGATGAGATGCCCCGGGTGATCTTCCCGGGGTTTTTTGTTATCATGTTTTTGATTTCATTTTCGAGGAGGACGTAGTAGTTATGAAAGAAGAGAAGAAACTGTTGTCTGTGAAGCATGTGACGCTGATGGGAATGTTTGGCGCGCTGGGCGCCGTGCTGATGCTTTTTGAGTTCCCGCTGCCTTTCATCGCACCGGCGTTTTATGAGCTGGATCTGAGTGAGATCCCGGTGTTAGTGGCCGGCTTTGCCATGGGCCCGGTGGCCGGGGCCGTCACTGAGCTGGTAAAGATTCTGGTGAAGCTGGTGATCAAACCTACGTCGACAGGATTTGTCGGGGAGTTCGCCAATGTCTGCATCGGCTGTTCCCTGGTGATTCCCGCGGCAGTGATCTATAAGTTCAAAAGAACAAAGAAAGGCGCCGTTATCGGTATGGCTGCGGGGACTGTCTGTATGGCTCTGGTGGGGGCGGTGTTAAACGCTGTGGTCATGCTGCCGTTTTATTCAAATTTTATGCCGTTAGAGCAGATCATTCAGCAGGGCGCGGAGATCAATCCTGCTATCTCCAATGTATGGACGTTCGTGTTTCTGGCGGTGGCACCGTTCAATCTGGTGAAGGGCGTGATCGTTTCGCTCATTACGGCGCTGGTGTATAAGCGGATCAGCATCATGATCCACGGATGACAGAAAATTCGGAAAAGCCCGGCGGTCAGCCTTGCCATTTTGGGGTATCCATTGTATACTGTGGGACAGAGGATCAATAGTTGCGCGCTGTCGCTGAGCCGCAGCGGTCTGGCGACAGCGCGCAGAGGACCGGCGGAACCCGCGGCAGGTTTATGGAAGGCGGATGGGAGATGCAGAAAAAGAGAATTCGGGATTATGGGATCGTCATCGGACGGATGCAGCCGGGCGGGCGCAATACAATTACCGATGTGCCTGGTGTGAAAGTGGGGCATGTTACGGTGAAGGATGAGACCCACCGTACCGGCGTCACAGTCGTCGTTCCGGGACCGGATAATGCGTTTGCGAACAAATATACTGCCGCCTGTTATGTCCATAATGGTTTTGGAAAAAGCGCGGGACTGGTGCAGATCAGGGAGCTTGGGACGCTGGAGACGCCGATCGCCCTGACCAACACGCTGAATGTAGGCCTGGTCTGGGATGGTATTGTGCAGTACACGCTTGACCGCTGCCGGGCGGAGGGCGTGAAGGTGACCAGTCTGAATCCGGTGGTGGGCGAATGCAATGACGCTGGTCTTAGTGATATCGCTTCACGCGCCGTCTCCCAGAAAGACGTGATGGCAGCCATCGCCGGCGCGGATGCGGAATTTGATGAGGGCGACGTAGGTGCCGGCGCAGGTACGGTATGCTACGGCTTGAAGGGCGGTATCGGTTCCGCATCCCGTGTGATCGGGATCGGCGGCCGGGAATACACGATCGGCGTGCTGGTTCAGAGCAATTTCGGCGCTACCGTTGATCTGATGATCGGCGGCGTGCCTGCGGGGGAACGGATCCTGAAGCTGAGGAAGACGAAAAATGATATGGCAATTTCGCGGCGGGATCAGGGTTCTATTATGACCATTGTGGCCACAGACCTTCCGGTTTCTGAACGTCAGTTGTATCGGATCATTCGTCGGACTGGCGTTGGAATCGCGCGGACCGGCGCCTATACGGGTCATGGAAGCGGCGAGGTCATGATCGGATTTACCACGGCTAACCGTGTGCCGAAAGATACCGGCGCCGGTGGTTTTCTGCGGACACAGACGGTCATTCATGAGGATGTGATCAATAAAGCTTTTCAGGCGGCGGCTGAGGCAGCTAATGAGGCGATCCTGAACTCCATGGTCTGTGCAGAGCGGGCTGTGGACCGGGACGGGAGGATATATTATAGTCTGGCTGAGTTTTTGCCGACATGTATTCGCGATTAAGAATGGAAGTTTCCTGCCTGAAGGGGACAGGGATTAAGATACGGAGGAGATACCATGACGAAGAAGGAACTGGCGCTTGCGGTCATCGAGCGTCTGAAAGAGGCTTATCCGATGGCGGAATGCACTTTGGATTATGATCAGGCATGGAAGCTTCTGGTCAGCGTCCGGCTGGCGGCGCAGTGTACGGATGCGCGGGTGAATGTGGTGGTGCAGGATCTGTATGCAAAGTTTCCTGACGTGGAATCCCTGGCGGCGGCGGATCCGGCGGAGATTGAGGAAATCGTAAAGCCCTGCGGGCTGGGGCACAGCAAGGCCAGAGATATCAGTGCCTGTATGCGTGTGCTGCGGGATCAATACGGCGGAAAGGTACCGGAAGATTTCGACGCACTTCTTGCGCTCCCGGGCGTGGGCCGCAAGAGCGCCAATCTGATCATGGGCGATGTCTTCGGCAAGCCGGCCATTGTCACGGATACGCACTGTATCCGGCTGACGAACCGGATGGGACTGGTAGACGGCGTGACGGAGCCGAAAAAGGTGGAAATGGCTCTCTGGCAGATCATTCCGCCGAAGGAGGGAAGCGATTTCTGCCACCGTCTGGTGATGCATGGACGCGATGTCTGTACAGCCCGAACGAAGCCGTATTGTGGGAAATGTGTGCTGAAGGATATTTGCCCGAAGATAGGCGTGCCGGAGCCGGATACCGGGGACGCGGCAAAGGGAAGGCTGTGATGCACAAATGCGATAGGCAGGAGCAGACAGGGAGACAGGATACATGGTCGCATTGGCAGGTTGTAAAGGTATTGTAGGCAGAAATCTCAGCGCTTCCGGCAATATTGACCGGGGTTTTGACTCTGAGCATATCGAGGAGGCGTATGGCCTGCGGCCGGAACTGCTGATCTATGCGGGGCTTTGGGAGAAGAACGAAAAGGACGAGAGAATTTCTCCGGCTGCGGACATTGCCCGGATCATTGAGGCGGAACAGGAGATTTGGCAGATTGGACCAAAGAAGCTGGTACTCATTTCCACCGTCGATGTGTTCCGGGAGCCGAAGGGCGTAGATGAGAATACGGAGATCGATACGGATCATATGCGTGCTTACGGGCATGGCCGTTACCTGCTGGAAAAATGGGTGCGTCAGTTTCGTCCTGACGCCCTGATCGTTCGTCTGCCGGCGATATATGGCAATCCGCTCGAGAGAAACTTTATTTACGATATGGTCAATCTGATTCCCCCGATGCTGGACCCTGAGATATTTCGGAAGCTGGTCCGAAAGGCACCGGAACTTCGGTCGTATTATTCGTTGCGGAAGGATGGCTTCTTTTGGCACGGCGAGCTGACCGCGGAGGAGAAGGGGACACTCAGACAGACATTTCGAAGGCTTGGCTATACGTCATTGAATTTCACGGATAGCCGGAGCCGTTTTCAGTTCTATCCGCTCGCGCGGTTGTGGGACGATATTCAGATCGCTATGCGGAATGATGTCCGGCTTTGGCATGCAGTGACACAGCCGGTGACCGCTGCCGAGATCTGCCGGGCGGTGGATGGAGAAGAATTCGACAATCTGCTCGGGGGTACGCCTGCGGATTATGACTGCCGCACGGTTTATGACGAATTGTTCGGCGGCTGCAGAGGGTACCTCTGGGAGAAGCAGAAGGTTTTGCGGCAGTTAGTCCTTTTTGTTGAAGAGCAGAGAAAGCGTTTATGAACAGGAAGAGGATAGGCTCTTGCATATTTTTTCCTTTTCGTGTACAATAAGCATGGTTGAAAATCTAAGCGGGCGGACCGCGGCGGAAGGCGGGCGTACGGCTCCTTACGGTAACGCCGCCGCAGGCAGCGGCCGCGCAGCAAAATAGAGTGAGATCAAGGAGAACGATCATGAGCAAGAAACCGACAGTATTAATGATTCTTGACGGCTACGGCCTGAATGATAAGTGCGAGGCCAACGCTGTCTGCGAGGCGAAGACGCCGGTTATGGATCAGCTGATGAGCCAGTGTCCCTTCGTGAAGGGTCAGGCCAGCGGCCTTTTCGTGGGTCTGCCGGACGGGCAGATGGGCAACTCCGAAGTGGGACACCTGAACATGGGCGCGGGGCGCATCGTGTATCAGGAGCTGACCCGGATCACCAAGTCCATTCAGGACGGCGATTTCTTCGAGAACCCGGAATTCCTGACGGCGGTGGAGAACTGCAAGAAGAACGATTCGGCGCTGCATATGTGGGGCCTGGTGTCCGACGGCGGCGTCCACAGCCACAATACGCACATTTACGGGCTTCTGGAACTGGCGAAGCGCCATGGGCTTGAGAAAGTATATGTCCACTGCTTCCTGGACGGCCGTGATACGCCTCCGGCGTCGGGCAAGGAGTATGTAGAAGCGCTGGAAGCGAAGATGGCGGAGCTGGGCGTGGGCAAGGTGGCCACGGTTCAGGGACGTTTCTATGCGATGGACCGCGACAAGCGCTGGGACCGTGTGGAGCGGGCCTATCACGCACTGGTCATGGGCGAAGGGAACCCGGCAGAGAGTGCCGCGGCTGGAATTCAGGCTTCCTACGATAAGGAAGTGTTCGACGAGTTCGTGGAGCCGGTCATTGTGATGGAGGACGGTCACCCGGTGGCGACCGTGAAGGACGGCGATTCCATTATTTTCTATAACTTTCGGCCGGACCGCGCCCGCGAGATCACCAGGGCGTTCTGCGACGAAGAGTTTACCGGCTTTGAGCGCGGGCCCAGGATGAAGAATCTGGTCTATGTCTGCTTTACGGACTATGACGATACGATCGAGAACAAGCTGGTGGCGTTCAAGAAGGAGATGGTCACCAATACCTTTGGCGAGTGGCTGGCGGCTAACGGCCTTAAGCAGGCCCGGATCGCCGAGACGGAGAAATACGCCCATGTTACCTTCTTCTTCAACGGCGGCGTGGAGGAGCCCAATGAGGGCGAGGACCGATTCCTGATCCCGTCCCCGAAGGAGGTTCCGACCTACGATCTGAAGCCGGAGATGAGTGCGCCGGGCGTCTGCGACAAGCTGGTGGAGTGCATTAAGTCCGGCAAGTATGATGTGATCATCATCAATTTCGCGAACCCGGATATGGTGGGACATACCGGCGTGGAGGCCGCGGCGATCAAGGCCATCGAGACGGTGGACGCCTGCGTGGGCCGCGCGGTGGACGCGATCAAGGAGGAGGACGGCGTGATGTTTATCTGCGCCGACCACGGCAACGCGGAGCAGCTGATCGACTATGAGACCGGCGAGCCGTTTACGGCCCATACGACGAACCCGGTGCCGTTTATCCTGGTGAACGCGGATCCGTCTTACAAGCTGCGCGAGGGCGGCAAGCTGGCGGATATCGTGCCGACGCTGATCGAGCTGATGGGCATGGAGAAGCCGAAGGAAATGACCGGGGAGTCGCTGCTGGTGAAGTGATCCGGCGGTCGGAGCTAAGTTATTTGCCGGTAAATGGTCTGGCCGAACGGCGGTAATCTGCCGGTAAGTGATTTGGCTGGCTGCGGTAAGTGTTCTGTCGGTAAATGGTCCGCCGGGATGCAGACACAGACACGGCGGAAATCAAACAGAATAAGTACATGACAGAAGCTGTCGTTTCTGCGGCGGGGCGCCGGGCGCCTTCCGCGGGGCGGCGGCTTTTTTGCTTACGTCAGTATGCAAAAACGCGCCAGTGACGCCCTGCTCGTATTCAGGATACCCCGGAAAGCGTCCCACGCGCGTTTAAGGGTATTTTGTACGCCAAAAAAAATTTTGAAAAATTTTGGAAAAAACATTAGCCGTTTTGGCACATTTCGTGTATAATGGATTGCTATATAAATATTTACAGATTATAAATGCTGTTGTTGAGGTAAACAGCAAGCCGAGGATACGGTTGCTGAATGTTTCAAAGGGGTGTATGAGTATGCATGTAGTGGAATTTCTGGAAAGACTGAATCCGGAAACGGAAGTGATCCTGGCTCTCTCTATGATCTTATTTGCGGGTTTTATCATGACCAGGCTGACCAATACGCTGAATATGCCGAAGGTCAGCGGCTATATTCTGGCGGGGATCCTGATCGGGCCGTATTGTCTGAATTTTATTCCGGTGCGTATCATTGAAAATATGGGATTTGTCAGCGATGTGGCGCTGGCTTTTATCGCGTTTGGCGTCGGCAAGTTCTTTAAGAAGGAAGTGCTGATGAGCACGGGCAGGCGGATCATCGTGATCACGGTCAGCGAGGCGCTGGGAGCCGGCGTACTGGTCACGCTGGTGCTGAAGCTGGTGTTTCGGCTGGACTGGGGATTCGCGCTGATCCTGGGCGCCATCGCCACGGCTACGGCGCCGGCCAGCACGATGATGACGATCAACCAGTATAAGGCGAAGGGCGAGTTCGTCAATACGCTGCTGCAGATCGTGGCGCTGGACGATGTGGTCTGCCTTCTGGCGTTTTCCATCGTATCGGCGGTGATTAACGGCCTGGAGGCGGGAAATTTGTCGGTTCACGACGTGGTGGTCCCGGTCGGTTACAATGTGCTTGCCATCGGCCTCGGGGTCTTCTGCGGTTATTTCTTAAGCCGCCTTCTGATACCGACCAGGAGCCGCGATAACCGGCTGATCCTGGCGATCGCCATGCTGATGGGCCTGACCGGCCTGTGCGCCGCGGTGGATATCTCGCCGCTTCTGTCGTGCATGGTGTTCGGTGCGGTCTATATCAACCTGACCCGGGACAAGAAGCTGTTCCGGCAGATGAATAACTTCACGCCGCCGGTGATGTCGCTGTTTTTCGTGGTCTCGGGGATGAATCTGGATCTGAACGCGCTGACGACGGTGGGAAGCATCGGCGTGTGCTATTTCCTGGTGCGTATCGTGGGAAAATATCTGGGAACGTATCTAAGCTGTCTGGCGATGAAGACCAGTTCTCAGATCCGCAATTATATGGGCTTTGCGCTGATTCCGCAGGCCGGCGTCGCCATTGGTCTGGCGTTCCTGGGCCAGCGGGTGCTTCCGGAGGCGACGGGGAACCTGATGCTGACGATCATTCTGGCATCATCGGTGCTTTATGAAATGGTGGGACCGGTCAGCGCCAAGGCGGCGCTGTTCCTGTCGGGGAGTATCCCCGGCGGCGCAGTGCCGGTGCGGCAGGCCGTGACGGTGGATGGACAGCTTGTCGAAGTGCCGGAGACAGACGACCCGGAAGGTTCCGCGGAAGAAGAGAATCCAGCGGCGCCTGGGACGGAAGAAGGGGATCCGGTAGAACGTGGCCTGGCGGCGCGTGAAGCGACGGAAACATCCGTCGGGGGAAATGATGAAACGGTAACGGGGGAGATGTCCGGGACGTCCGGTGCGGAGCATTCCGCGGATACGGACACGGATCAGACGGCTCCGGCGGCTCCCGCCGAAGAGGGCGAGAGCCTGACCATGGGTCTTCCTGAACTTCAGGAGTACAATAAAGGCGTTGATGAGCGGGACGATTACGACGTGGAGAAGATCGTAAAGCCCCCGAAAACGAAGAAAAAGAAGAAGCACAAATAAATTACCGGTTCTCGAACAGCTTCGAATAGATCTCCTCGCTCAGCGCGTCCACATACGCCTGGTCCGGCAGATCCTGCCCGGTGACAAGCAGGTCCTGGATGACCTGAAAGCGCTTCAGGCTCAGTTCTTCTTCGGACAGGCTGTCTTTCTTGCCGATGGCGTTGTCAATATCTTCTGCGGTGTACTGTTCGATGAACCAGTCGATCGTGATCCGGGTCTGGGCTTTCTCTTCGGCGATCTGCGGCGCCAGCTTCTTCGCGGAGCTGTTGGTGCGCGCGAAGATGATCAGCGAGAAGACGCCCATAACGGTCAGCGCGCCCTGAAAGATCAGTCTGGACACCGGGGCCATGGGAATCGTGATAACGCCGGCCCAGCACAGGGCGGAGACGATGAGGAGCACGCCGCCTACCAGAAGGAATGCGGTGGCGGAGGACTTCAGATCGTCGTATTTCTGGGACTTGTCCACATAGACGTGGACGGGCTCGGGCGGCAGGATTGCCTGGGCCTGACGCCGGACTTCTTCCTCAAGCGCCCGCAGTTCTTCTTCCGTGGGGGCATCTTCTTCTGAATCGGCATCCCGTGCCCCGTCTTCTGAACCGTCATCCCGCGCGCCGTCGGCCGGACCGTCGGGATTCTGGCCGGCTTCGGCTGTTTCGCCGGATGCTCCTTCGACGTCTTCTTCACCCGCGGTCATGCTTTTCAGGTATTCTTCATACATGGCCTTCTCCCGGGCCAGTTCTCTGGCGCGCTCTTTCGCGCGTTCTTCGGCGATGGCCGCCTTTGCGGCTTCTTCCGATTCATATAATGGGCCGCCGCAGTCTGTGCAGACGGTGATTCCTTCTACGAATTCCATATCGCATTTGGGACAGTATGGCATATGCGTATCTCCTTGTGTTTTCTGATTTGAGCCGGGATGGCCGCCGGGCGGACGGCTTGCGTATCGGCTTTTGGCTGCGGATAAATGCGGTAAATGTCCATTTGCAGGAGCCTTCGCGGCTTGACAGCTTCAGGTATGAAGGAAGCGCAGGCGCTTTCCTGCGCCGGGATGGTCATTCTGACAGTTTCCGCGGCAGTGTCCGCATCTTTCATCATACATCAATTTCAAATTTTCGTCCATAGAGAGTTGCATTTTTTACTTCCATTTCCACGGGAAATGAGTTAGAATAAAAAAGTATCGTGTCTGCGGGGCTTCCCGCCGGCTGTGCTTAGAATGGAGAGTTATCCCGAGATGGAACAGAAGAGAATGAAGACCGGCGAGCTTCTGCGCCGTTTTGCGCCGTATTACCGGCCTTATATCCTGACGCTTCTGGCAGACCTGTTCTGCGCGTCGATGACGACGGTCTGCGAACTGGTGCTGCCGATGATCCTGCGCTACATCACGAATCAGGGCGTGGCGGATATGGCAAGCCTGACGGTGCGGACGGTCTGCGGCATCGGGCTTTTGTATTTCGCGCTGCGGATCGTGGATGCGGTGGCCAACTTCTATATGGCCTACACCGGTCATATCATGGGAGCGAAGATCGAGACCGACATGCGCCAGGACGCCTTTGAGCATCTGCAGAAGCTGTCGGACAGTTATTTCAACAACACGAAGGTGGGGCAGTTAATGTCCCGCATTACCAATGACCTCTTCGACGTGACCGAATTCGCCCACCACTGTCCGGAGGAATTTTTTATCGCGTTCGTGAAGGCGGTCGTGGCTTTCGTGATTCTGATCCGGATCCACGTGATGCTGACGGTGATTATTTTTATCATCGTTCCAATCATGGTGGTGTGCTGCACCTATTTTAATTTGAAAATGCGGGCGGCATTTAAGAAGCAGCGTCACCACATCGGCGAGCTGAATGCCCAGATCGAGGATAACCTTCTGGGCAATCGGGTGGTAAGGGCATTTTCCAATCAGGACATCGAGATCGAGAAATTCCGGAAGGGCAATATGCAGTTTCTGCAGATCAAAAGGGAAATGTACCGCTATATGGCGTCGTTTCAGGACACGGTCCGGCTGTTTGACGGCGTCATGTACACGGTGGTCATCGTGGCCGGCGGCATTTTCCTGGTGAACGGACAGATCAATTCCGGCGATCTGGTGGCCTACACGATGTATGTGTCCACACTTCTAACCACGATCCGGCGGATCATTGAGTTTGCGGAGCAGTTCCAGCGGGGCATGACCGGCATCGAGCGGTTCGCGGAGATCATGGACGCGGAGATCGATATTTTCGATGAGCCGGGGGCGCAGCCGCTTGGGAAGGTGGAAGGGAGCATTACCTTCGATCATGTGAGCTTCGAGTATCCGGACGACCACAATCCGGTGCTGGACGATATCAACCTGACGATCCGGCCGGGCGAGAAGGTGGCCCTGGTGGGGCCGTCCGGCGGGGGCAAGACAACGCTGTGCAATCTGATCCCGCGGTTCTATGACACGACCTCGGGCCGGATTCTGGTGGACGGTCAGGATATCCGGCAGGTGACGCTTGAGAGCCTGCGGACCAATATCGGCGTCGTGCAGCAGGACGTCTACCTGTTCTCCGGAACGGTCTATGAAAATATCGCCTACGGGCGGCCGGGCGCGCCGCGGGAGGAAGTCATCGAGGCCGCGAAGATGGCCGGGGCTGACGAATTCATTTCCGCGCTGAAGAACGGATATGATACCTATGTGGGCGAACGGGGCGTGAAATTGTCCGGCGGGCAGAAGCAGCGGATCAGCATCGCGCGTGTGTTCCTTAAGAACCCGGCAATCCTGGTGCTGGATGAAGCCACTTCGGCGCTGGACAATGAGAGCGAGCATCTGGTGAACATTTCTCTGGACCGGCTGGCCCAGGGGAGGACGACGCTGACCATCGCCCACCGGCTGAGCACGATCCAGGGGGCGGACCGGATCCTGGTGCTGGCCGGGAACCGGATCGTGGAAGAGGGGAACCACCGGACGCTTCTGGAGAAGAAGGGGATGTATTACGAACTGTACCGGATGACGCAGGCGGATGCGGGATGAAAACTTCCGGATCTTCCGGTTGTTATAAATTGAAAATGAGGAGTTACCGTTATGAAAACAGCGATTGTGACAGACAGCAACAGCGGAATTACGCAGGCGCAGGCGAAGGAACTGGGGATTTTCGTCCTTCCGATGCCGTTTATGATCGACGGCGCCGAATATTTTGAAGACATCAACCTGACGCAGGAGCAGTTCTATGAGAAACTGAAAAATGACAGCGACATTTCCACTTCGCAGCCGACGCCGGAGTCTGTCACCGGTCTCTGGGACAGCATCCTTAAGGAGTACGACGAGCTTGTACATATCCCCATGTCCAGCGGGTTAAGCAGCTCCTGCGCGACGGCGATGATGCTGGCGGAGGACTATGACGGCAGGGTTCAGGTGGTGGATAACCAGCGCATTTCCTGTACGCAGCGCCAGTCGGCGCTGGACGCGCTGACGCTGGCGAAGAAGGGTATGGGCGCGGCGCAGATCAGGGAGATCCTGATGAGAACCAAGTTTGATTCCACGATCTACATCATGCTGGATACGCTTAAGTACCTGAAAAAGGGCGGCCGGATCACGCCGGCGGCCGCGGCGCTGGGCACGCTTCTGAAGCTGAAGCCGGTGCTGACGATTCAGGGGGAGAAGTTGGACGCATTTTCCAAGGCGCGCACGGTCAAGCAGGGCAAGGCCACGATGATCACGGCCATCGCCCACGATATGGCAGAAAGGTTCGGGGACACCACCGGCGAGAATACCAGACTGTGCGTGGTCCATACGGAGAACCGCGCGGCGGCGGAGGAACTGCGGGAGGAACTGAGAGCGCAGTTTCCGAAGACCGGGGAGATCTATATTGACTGCCTCTCGTTAAGCGTCAGCTGCCACATCGGACCGGGGAGCCTGGCGATCACGGCGGAGAAGATTCTGGAAGAGACGAAGTAAAGCGGACGCGAGCGTGGCCGAGGTCTGTCCGGATTGCGGGAAAGCGTGGAAGAGGCAGAGTTTGACTGGGTTGTGGAAAAGCGTGTAACAGGCAGAGTTTGACTGGGTTATGGTGAAGTGTGGAAGAGGCAGAGTCTGACTGGGTTATGGTGAAGTGTGGAAGAGGCAGAATCTGACTGGGGCGCGGTGAAATGTGGAACCGGAAAAGCCAAACCGGGATGCGGCGAACCGTGAAAACAGGCGGGCCGCGGCAGTATTGCGGAGAAGGTTGGCAGGAGTGTGTCCGGGTGTGAAAAGGTGAACTGCGGCAGGGCCGCGTCGGACAGTGAAAGATGCTGACAGCGAGAATGATCGGGGGAGGGGAACATTGGCACTGTGGGTTCAAAAACTGAAATTGGATAAGTTCCGGCAGCGGACGGTCAGTATGCGGCTGCCGCTGTTTGCGATGTTCCTGCTTATGGGCGTGCTTCCGATGGTGCTTCAGGGACAGATCATGGGACGTTCCTTCAGGCGGACGCAGATCGACGGGCGGGTCATCGAGGTGCAGAACCAGAGTCTGATCACCAGCGACCGGCTGAGCCGGGCCGGGTATATGACGGCCCCGAGCCGGGATGTGCTGCTGGATAAGGAACTTGACACGATCGCGGATATTTTCAACGGAAGAATTGTTGTGGTAGATCGGAATTTCCGCATTATCAAGGATACCTTCAAGCTGTCGGTGGGACGTTTCAATGTGTCGGAACCGGTGTTAAGGTGTTTCAATGGCGAGAACAGTATCCTGAGGGAAGATGAAAAACAGTATTTCGCGGTGACCGCGCCGATCTATGACAATACGGAGAGCCGGAATATCATTGGCGTTCTTTTGACGATTGCCTCCACTGAGAACATTCTTTCCAATGTGAACAGCGTAGAGGAGACTTCCCGTTTCTTTGTTTTGGTAGCGGCGATGGTGATGGTTCTGGCTGGAATCCTGCTGACTGTACTTTTTGTGAGGCCGTTTGAAAAGCTTCAGGTATCGCTGGAGCGGATGGCGGACGGCAGTCTGGAGGATACGGTTTCCGAGAATACTTACCGGGAGACGAAACGCATTTCCGATGCGATCCAGCGGACGAAGGCGAAACTGCAGTCGGTGGATCGTTCACGCGAGGAATTTGTGGCCAATGTTTCCCACGAACTGAAGACGCCGATCACGTCGATTCGTGTGCTGGCGGATTCCCTTATGGGTATGGAGGACGCGCCGGTAGAACTGTACCGGGAGTTCATGTCGGACATTTCTGATGAGATCGACCGGGAAAGCAAAATCGTGGATGACCTGTTGTCGCTGGTGAAGATGGACAAATCGGTGGCGGAGCTGAATGTGTCCCAGGTGGATATTAATGTGCTTATCCAGCAGACTCTAAAGAGACTTCAGCCGATCGCGGAGAAACGCCATGTGGAACTGATCTACGAGAGCATTCGTGAGGTGACGGCGGATGTGGACGAGACGAAGCTGTCGCTGGCGATCAGCAATCTTGTGGAGAATGCCGTTAAGTACAATATTGACGGCGGCTGGGTGCGGGTGACGCTCGACGCGGATCATAAGTATTTCTATGTGAAGGTGGCGGATTCCGGCATTGGAATTCCGGAAGAACTGCAGGAGAACGTTTTCGAACGTTTCTATCGGGTGGATAAGGCCCGCTCCCGGGAGACCGGCGGAACCGGGCTTGGTCTGGCGATTACAAAGAACGTGGTGCTCATGCATTATGGGGCGATACGCCTGTTGAGCAAGGAAGGCGAGGGTTCCACATTCACGGTGCGGATCCCATTAACCTATATATACTAGAGGAGGCGGGTTATGAGATACAGGTTACTATTTGCTGCCTGGCTTCTTCTGACAGTCACGCTAACAGCCTGCCGGGCGCGGGAAGAGAATCAGACGGAGTGGGCCGCCACATACCGGATCTATTATCTGAACAACAGCATGACGGCGCTTTCATCTCAGGAATATGGCACCGATACGGTGATCGGTGATCAGGTGATCGAGGAGCTGATGGAGCAGTTTTTGACCGCGCCGAATGATGTGGCGAATCAGGCGGCACTGCCGGGGACGGTGCAATTTCTGGGATACAGGCAGGAGGATCGGGTGCTGAATCTGTATTTTGACGCCGGTTATGGAAATCATGCGGTCATGGATCCTACAAGGGAGATTTTGTGCCGGGCTGCATTGACGAAGACGATGACGCAGATCGACGGCATTGATTATATTTCCATCTATGCCGGTGACCAGCCTCTTTTGAACGGGGATGGCAATCCGGTCGGCCTTCTGTCGGACACGGATTTTATTGAGAGCATCAGCGATGTGAATACGTTCGAACGCAGTGCCTTACAGTTGTTTTTCGCTGACGAGACCGGCAGCCGGCTGGTGCCGGAGGAGCGGGAGGTGGTTCATTCCATCAATACATCTATGGAACGTCTGGTGATCGACGAGCTGATCCGGGGGCCTCAGGCGGAAGGACGATATACGACGCTGCCATCGGATGTGAAGCTTTTGAATATATCGGTCAATGAAAATGTGTGCTACATTAATTTCGACACATCCTTTTTGACAAGCCTGGCGGAGGTAAAAGAGTATATTCCGATCTATTCCATTGTTAATTCCCTGTGCCAGCTTCCAACGGTATCCCGGGTGCAGTTCACGGTGAACGGTTCGTCGGATGTGATGTTTCGGGATGTGATCTCGCTTAACAACCAGTTTGAGAAAGATATGAAGATAGGGGAGGAAACTGAATAGTTGAAACGACCACTGGTATATGCAGCAGGGGGATTCGTACTTGGAGAGGTATGGCTGTTGCTGCCTGTGGAGTGGAAGGCGGTGATTCCGGTCCTTGCGGCGGCCGGGATCTTCTGCCTGTGGAAGAGACGACAAGAACACGGAAATGTGGCTGCGGGCGGCAGGAGTCTGGTATGTTGGATTCTGCCGCTTTTTTGTTTTGCGTTTCTGGGGGCGGGAAGGTTTGCGGCGGATCAGAGGACCGAGAAGCGGTGTGAGGCGCAGACCGCGGCGCTGGAAGGGCGTACGCTGCAGGTAGAAGGAACGCTCGACGATGTAGAGGCCGGGAAGAAGGAGCGTTACGCAGCGGTGCTGACGTTGTCGGATGTGGTGCTGTATACGCAGGACGGTGCGCAGGAGTTTGAAGGGGCGGTGCTGGTGTATCTGGATGAGATGCCGGCGGGCTTTGATTTGGGAGGGATGGAGACAACTGTCCGGGATAGAAGGATAGCGGATGAAGCCGGAACTGTCGACAGGCTGCGGGTCAGTATGAGGGTTTCTGTCTGGGGTAAGCTGGAGTCCATGGGCCATGCCACTAATCCGGGCCAGTTTGATTTCGGGGAGTATTACCATGCGCTGGGGATCGAAGGCCGGATGTTCGGGGAAAATCTGCAGGCTGCCGGTGAGGAGTATTCTCCCTATCTGGATGGGCTCTTTCGTCTTAAATGTCGGGCCCGGGAAATGTTTGCGCGGCTGTGCGTAGCGGACAGCGACGATATGGGGATCTTTGCAGCGGTGGTGCTGGGAGATAAGACCGCGCTGGCTTCAGATGTGCGGGAGCTCTATCAGAGAAATGGGATCGCACATTTGCTGGCAGTCAGCGGTCTGCATATCTCACTGATCGGAATGGGCTGTTATCGTCTCCTGAGACGTCGCCTGGGACTGGAATTTGCACTGGCCGGCGTACTGGCGGCGGCTGTGACGGTTACTTACGGGATCCTGACAGGGGGATCTGCCAGCGTAGTACGGGCTGTAGTCATGGTATGCCTCCAGATTTTGGCCGATAAGCTGGGGCGGACTTACGACCTGCTTTCGGCGATGGCGCTGGCTGCGCTGCTGCTTCTTGCGGATTCGCCCGCACTGCTTTTCCAGGCAGGGTTTCAACTGTCATTTGGAGCCATTTTGGCCATTGGGGCCGTGTATCCTGCATTGGAAACATGGACGGGCGTTTCCGGCAGGAGTGGTTTTGGACAAACTGTTCTTCTGGGAATCGTGATTCAGGTGGTGACGCTGCCGGTGACGGCGTATCATTTCTATGAATATCCGATTTACGGAACAGTACTGAATCTTCTGGTGATCCCGCTTATGGGATATGTTCTGGTATCAGGCCTTGCGGGGCTTGCCCTGGGGGCGATATGGCTTCCGTCGGGGCGTTTTGCCATTGGGACCGGACATTATATTCTGGAGTTTTATGAATGGCTGTGCCGGGTGTTTGAAGAACTGCCGGGAGCGGTGCAGATCGTGGGACGCCCGCGGACGTGGCAAATGGTTTTGTATGCGGCGATGTGGTGTCTGGCGACCGCGTGGGCGGCAGGATACGCGGAGAAGGACAGGCGTGGGAGTATGGGACAGGAGACTGATGCGGAAAGTAATGACGGAGCGGATAAAAGCGCAGAAGTACCCGGCCGTTTCCGCTCTGTGATTCTGGCGCTCTGTGCCTGCGCGGGATATCTGATACTGCAGGCGCCGCCGGTATCGGGGCTGCGAATTACATTTCTGGATGTAGGGCAGGGTGACGGGATCTGTTTAGAGAGTCGGGACATCGTGATTCTGGCAGATGGTGGGAGTACGTCGGTCAAAGATCTCGGAGATCAGGTGCTGGAGCCTTATCTGAAGAGCAGGGGCATCAGCCGTATCGATTATGCCGTGGTGAGCCATGGGGATGAAGACCATATCTCCGGGCTTCGGTACCTGCTGGAAGAGGACTGCGGGATTACCGTTGGCACGCTTGTTCTGCCGCAGCTTGCGAAAGGCGACCAGAAATATGGGGATCTGGAGCGGCTGGCCGGGGCGGCGGGAACCGTTGTCGTTTGGATGAAGGCAGGGGACCGTATATATGGGCCGGATAATAACCTGAAGGTTACCTGTTTGTATGCCGGGGATCAGGGTTACAGGGAAGATACGAATGATCATTCAATGCTTCTGGAGGTATCTTATGGCAAGGCTGGAATTCTTCTGACCGGGGATATAGGGGCGGAAGGAGAAAAGCGTTGGCTGGAAGAGTTGAGGGCGGGCGTCAGGGCAAGCGGCGGTGCGCTCGGCCTTACCGGCCGGGTCCAGCTTCTGAAAGTGGCACATCATGGCTCCTCCTATTCCAGCAGCAGAGAATTTCTGGAGTATGTGGATCCGGACTGGGCGGTTATTTCCTGCGGGATGAATAACCAATACGGTCATCCGGGGGAGGATACGCGAAAGCGGCTTGATGCCTGCGGTGCCAGAACATTTCTCACAATGGACAGCGGGGCGGTGATGATGACTACGGATGGAGAGAGGATGAAGGTGCAGGTATTTTCGGATGGAAAATGAACCGTGAAATGATCGTATTTTTATTAAGAATTTCCTTGCATTTTCGCGGGTTATCCTATATACTGTATAGCGGCTGTGCGGCGGCGGAAAGCTGTGTTGGCGGCTAAGAGGAACCGCGGGAAATACGCCGATGGCTGCGAAGGCTGCAGACGCCGCAGGTGTCCGGCAGAATCTTCGGAAACCGCCGGCTGCGGGCAGGAACAGGAATGTGCGTTCTATGTCCGTTGGCAACGAATTTCGGGCAATATGCAAGGAGGAAGTACAGATGGTAAGAGCAATCGTAGGAGCCAACTGGGGCGACGAGGGAAAAGGCAAGATCACGGATATGCTGGCGAAGGAATCCGATATCATTATCCGGTTTCAGGGAGGCAGCAACGCCGGTCACACCATTATCAATGAATACGGCAAGTTCGCCCTGCATCTGCTTCCGTCCGGTGTATTTTACAGCCACACCACCAGCATTATCGGCAATGGCGTGGCGCTTAATATTCCGTATCTGATTCATGAGATTCAGTCCCTGGTGGACCGCGGTGTGCCGACGCCCCGGATTCTGGTCTCCGACCGGGCCCAGATCCTGATGCCGTACCATGTGCTTTTCGACACCTGTGAGGAAGCGCGGCTGGCCGGGAAATCCTTTGGTTCCACCAAGTCCGGCATTGCGCCGTTCTATTCGGACAAATACGCGAAAATCGGCTTCCAGGTCAGCGAACTGTTCGATGAGGAAACGCTTAAGGAGAAGGTGGAGAGGGTTTGTGAGCTGAAGAACGTGATGCTGGTGCATCTGTACCATCAGCCCAAGATCGATCCCGCGGAGCTTCTGAATACGCTCCATGAGTACCGCGACATGATTGCGCCCTATGTCTGCGACGTGAGCGCGTATCTGGCGGAGGCGATCAGGGAAGGGAAAAATATCCTCCTGGAGGGCCAGCTTGGTTCCCTGAAGGATCCGGATCACGGTATCTATCCGATGGTGACGTCTTCCTCGACGCTGGCGGCTTTCGGCGCCATCGGCGCAGGGATTCCGCCCTACGAGATCAAGAATATCACGGCTGTAGTGAAGGCGTACTCCAGCGCGGTGGGCGCTGGAGCGTTTGTCAGCGAAATCTTCGGCGACGAGGCCGACGAGCTGCGGCGGCGCGGCGGCGACGGCGGCGAGTTTGGCGCGACCACAGGACGGCCGAGGCGTATGGGCTGGTTCGACGCGGTGGCGACCCGTTACGGCTGCCGGATTCAGGGCGCGACAGAGGCGGTCCTGACGGTTCTCGATGTGCTGGGTTATCTGGATGAGCTGCCTGTCTGCGTGGGTTATGAGATCGACGGCGTGGTGACGAAGGACTTCCTGACGACGGTGAAGCTTGAGAAGGCGAAGCCGGTCTATGTGAAGCTTCCGGGCTGGAAGTGCGAGATCCGCGGTATTAAGAAATATGAGGATCTGCCGGAGAATTGCCGGAATTATATCGAATTTATCGAGAAGGAGATCGAAACGCCCATCACGATGGTGTCCAACGGCCCGGGACGGGACGAGATCATTTACCGGAATCGGTGAGAGATGAATAGATGGGCCGGAAGGACTGTGAGTCGAAAATAGAACAGATGTTATGTGTAAGGGCTGTCACGTCGGATAAATGGCAGCCCTTTCTGATGTATATGACCGGGATATAGTGATAGTGGAATTTTGGCATATATGATGCGGCTTTGCAGAAGAAACGGTTGGTGTTATTAATCCTGCGTATTGTCCTGTGTATCTTTGGGATGCTTTCCGCCTCTGCTGATCTGTCTGGTGATCACGAGAAAGCCGTAGATCACCGCAGGAACCACGATCGTGCAGAAGAGGGCAGCCATAAGGCAGCTTCTGGCAAACGGACTGTCGATCAGGGCGAAGACGATGGTAGCCGCGTACAGGCACGCGATCAGCACCAGGGCGACGATCGCCAGAATCCGCCGGGGGGTCATTTTGTTCATGGTATTCTCCTCATCAGTTAAAATAAATTGCTGTGGGTTCCGGTATGTGTAAGATAAAGGTATACATCCAAACGCCAGGCCTTAATCCAGGCGTCGGAGATCACTTTGAACCGGGCATCAGGCATCCTCCGCCAGCGTTTCCCAACTCTCATAGAGCGTCTCCAGTTGTGCTTTGATTTCTTCTTTTTCTTTGTTGATCTCCAGAAGCTTCGCCACATCGGTGGCGACCTCCGGCTGCGATAGAAGTTCGTCAAGCTGACTGTCACGAGCTTCCAGAGACGCGATGGCTTCTTCTGTTTTCTTTAAGTCATTCTGACGCTTGCGCTGCCGTGCCTGCGCTTCTTTCTTCGCCTGCCAGGCTTGGCGGGTACTGGGGTCGGAGTCGGCGGCGGGTGAGGAAGAGGCGGCCCATGGTGTGGCGTTATAGGAGGCGGAAGAAGAGGTGTTGGGATTTCGGGGTATTTGCCCCGGCGTCCCGGCTGCTGCGGTGGTCTGTCCCGGCCGGTTTGCCGGTCCATTTCCCGGATCCGCGCCGGCGCCGCCCAGATACAGCTGCGCCATCAGGTCACGTTTCTCCAGATAATAGTCGTAATTCCCGATGTAATTGATAAACTGCTCTCCGGCGAGCTCCAGGATCCGCGTCGCGGTCCGATTGATGAAATAGCGGTCGTGGGAGACGTAGAGCACCGTTCCGGTGTAATGGTTCAGTGCGTCCTCCAGGATCTCCTTGGAGGTGATGTCAAGGTGGTTCGTCGGCTCGTCCAGGATCAGGAAATTGGCCGGCGCCAGCATCAGCTTCGCCAGCGACACGCGGCCCCTCTCGCCGCCGCTTAAGTCCCCGATTCGCTTGAACACGTCGTCGCCGGTAAACAGGAAGGCGGCCAGGACGCTGCGGACCTTCGTATTGTTCATCTCCGGGTAAGCGTCCTGCAGTTCGTCGAACAGGGTCTTCTCCATATGGAGCACCTGGTAGTCCTGGTCGTAGTAAGCGATGCTCACCCGGGAGCCCAGCGTGATCTCGCCCGCGTCGGCAGGGAGAAGCTGATTGATGATCTTTAGGAGCGTGGTCTTGCCGGTTCCGTTGTCGCCGATGATGGCCACCCGTTCCCCGCGGCGGATATCGATGTCCACGTGGGAGAAAAGGTGGTTGCTGCCAAAGGATTTGGACAGATTGCGGATGGTCAGCACATCTTCGCCGCTTACGGTGTCCGGCTCCAGCCGCAGGTTCATCTCATCGTTGATTTCCGCCGGTTTGTCCAGCACATCGATCCTGGAGAGCATTTTCTCACGGCTCTCGGCACGCTTGATGGACTTCTCCCGGTTGAAGGAACGGAGCTTCCGGATGACCTCTTCCTGGCGTCGGATCTCCTGCTGTTGGTTTAAGTAGGCCTTCATCTGGGCCTCGCGGACCAGGGCCTTCTTCTGGCTGTAGGCGGTGTAATTGCCCAGGTAGACGCTGCCGTGTCCGTTCTCCAGTTCGATGATCTTCGTGGCGACTTTGTCCAGAAAATACCGGTCGTGGGCCACGATGATGACCGCGCCTTTGTAGTTCAGCAGGTAATTTTCAAGCCAGGCGATGCTGCTCATGTCCAGATGGTTGGTGGGCTCGTCCAGAAGAATGATGTCGGGCCGGGAGAGCAGGAGCTTGCCCAGGGAGACGCGGGTCTTCTGGCCTCCGCTCAAGGTGGAGATTTCCCGCGGGAAATCCTCCTCGGTAAATCCGAGGCCCTTCAGCACGCCCATGATCTCGCTGCGGTAGCTATAACCTTCAGCAAGCTCAAACTCATGGGTTAAGCGGGTATAGGTTTCAAGCATCTGTTCCAGTTCTTCGCCGGCCACATGCTTCATCTGCTGCTCCATACTGCGGATCCGTTCTTCCATCTCGATGACGGGCCGCTTTACCTCAAGAAGCTCATCGTAAATGCTCCGATGGCTGGTCAGGTCCTGATGCTGGGCCAGATAGCCCAGAGTTTTGCCTTTGGCCAGAACGGCCTGACCCGAATCCGGCTCCATTTCTCCGATGATGATACGCAGGAGCGTGGTCTTGCCGGCGCCGTTGATACCGACGAGGGCGGCCTTTTCGTAGTCTTCTATATGAAATGAAATGTCGTCCAGTACCACACCGGTCGGAAATGTTTTCGAGATGTGGCTGCATGAAAGGATCATGGCGGTCTCCTTGTGAGGGGAAATGGTGGCAGTGCAAGCTGCCTGCATATGGGGGGCAGGAGGAACTGCCGGGGGAGTGACGGCCTGCCTGCGCCGGGGGCGCAGGGACGGCTGCGAGGGGGCGGAGTAGGCAGTGTATCTGCCTGCGTCCTGCGGCCGCAGGCAGCACGGGCGTACCGCCCTATGCGTCTTCGCTTGCGAACAGGCTCGTGCAAGCAAGCTTGCGTCGCCTGCTCGCAAGCGAAGACGCGCACTGCGGCATGGGTATAGTATAATATGAACCCCGGGAATTTTCAATCCCGTAAATTCCGCGGATTTCCGGAAAGCCGTTTTTGTGAAAAAATACCTTTGACGAAAGGCAGGATTTCGGATAAAATAAATACAGAATCAGCGTGTGGCACTCTGTGCGTAAGTCCGGCAGATACCGCGCGCTTTTTTTATTGTATCAGGGTGCGGCTCAGGAACGCCGTCACCGGCGGCATACGACGGATGTCCGGCGGCGATTCCTTGATTCCTTTATTGCGGAAATAGAGCAGGAGGTATGATTTATGTATCAGGTTGGCGAGAAAATCATTTACGGCACCACGGGCGTGTGCGAGATCAGAGCGATCGGTCCGCTGGATATGGAGGCGGCTCGGAAGGGAGTTGACTATTATACGCTGGTTCCGGTGTATCAGGACGGGATTATTTTCGCGCCTGTTGACACGGCGGTGCCGATCCGTCCGGTCCTGACGGAGCAGCAGGCCCTTTCGCTGATCCGGAAGATCCCGGCGATCGAGGAAAATGTTTTCGAGAACAACAATCCCCGCCTTCTCAACGAACATTATCAGGTCTATTTAAAGAGCGGGGACTGCACAGATCTGCTCCGGCTGATCCGCGCCATATACGCGAAAGGACGCAGGGCGGCGCAGCGCGGAAAGCGCCTCGGGCAGGTGGACCGGAGCAGTATGGAGCGCGCCGAGAAGCTTCTGCACAGCGAGCTGGCCTGCGCGCTCGGGATCCGGCCGGACGAGGTCAGCGGCTTTATCGCGCGTACGCTGGAAGGGTAGAATATTAAAAAATTTCAAAAACCGCTTGACAATCAGCGCGAGTTAGCATATGATAACTCTGGAATCGGTAATCAATATGATACCAGAAAGGAAATGAGATTATGCCGTTAGCGATGGCAATGGCAGGCGAGACAAGAACGATCTGCGCATTTAAGGGGAACGAAGAGATGAAAAGGCATTTGCAGGATCTTGGTCTTACCAAGGGCGAGCGGGTACGCATCATGGGCGAGAATCCCAGCGGACTGATTCTGATGGTAAAAGGCGTGAAACTGGCGCTGAATCGCGGTCTTGCGAACCGGATCATGGTGGAAGATCAGGCAGAAGAATCGTTGTAGGATGATTGTCGGAAAGGAGAGAAGCATATGACACTGAGGGAATTAAAGCCCGGGCAGCAGGGAAAAGTGACTTCTGTCGGTACATCGGGCAGCATGAAGCGCAGGATCATGGACATGGGAGTGACGCCCGGCGTCGAGATCAGGGTGATCAAGGTGGCGCCTCTGGGCGATCCAATCGAGGTGAATGTGAGAGGATATGAGCTGAGTCTGCGGAAAGACGAAGCAGCCCAGATTGTGGTAGAAGCGTAGCCGGTTTCGGAAAGATGCGGCGGAACGGCATTTGCGGGGGGATCGTTTTCAGCTAAACGGTATGAGAGAGGGATCGGGAAGGCAAGGAACCTGCCCATTTTTTAAGAATGGCAGTTAGCGGATACTAACCAAAATACAATCCAGGGCCGGACATACGATGGATTTCGGTCGGCAGTGTCCGGTTATTTTAGGATCGATGGTTAGCGTAATCTAACTACGGATTCGGACTTTCGGACATCAGAACAGAAAAAGAGGAGAGAAAAGTCATGAGCATCACCATCGCCCTCGCGGGCAACCCAAACTGTGGCAAGACCACATTATTCAATGAGATCACAGGCGCCAGACAGCATGTCGGCAACTGGCCCGGCGTCACCGTCGAGAAGAAGGACGGCGTTTATCGGAAGGATAAAAACGTAACGATCCTGGACCTTCCGGGCACCTATTCCCTGTCGCCGTACTCCGCGGAGGAGATCATTGCCAGGGACTGCATCGTAAAGGAGCGTCCCGACGCGGTCATCAATATCGTGGACGGTACCAGCATCGAGCGCAACCTGTACCTGACATTACAGGTTATAGAAACAAGGATACCGACCGTCGTCGCCATGAACATGATGGACGAGGTAGAGAGCCGCGGCGATAAGATCGACTGCGCGAAGCTTTCAAAGACCCTTGGCGTGCCGGTAGTTCCCATCGTAGCAAGAAGCGGGAAGGGTCTGGATGAACTGATGAAGGCGGCTATCGCCGTGGCGAACGGAAAGCAGAAGCCGAATCAGCTTCTGGTGTTTGACCGGGGACTAACCGACGCGATCCACGCGGTGGCGGACGTGCTGGGCGACGCCGGAGATGACGAGAACCAGTGGAAGGCTATCAAGCTGGTGGAGAACGACGAGATCATCGCCGCCGCCGTTCCGGCCGCGAAGAAACCCGCGGTGGAAGCGCTGGTGCAGGCGGCTAATAAAGACGCGGGCGGCGACGCCGAGGCGAAGATCGCCGACTGCCGTTACCAGTACATATCGAAGCTGGTGAAGGAATGTGTGAAAAGGAGCGTGAAGGGCAGCAAGGAGACCAGGTCCGATAAGCTGGATAAGATCCTGACCAACCGGATCCTGGCGCTTCCGATCTTCGCGGTGATTATGTACATCCTGTTCGCCTGCACGTTCAGCGAGAATTTCCTGTTCATTCCCGGACTTCCCAGCCCCGGCGTGTGGCTGGCCGGCATCGTGGAGACGGTCTGGGGGATCCTGCAGGACGCTGTGGTCGGCCTGGTGGAAGGCATCGGCGCCTCCGAATGGGCCGTGGGCCTGGTCAGCAGCTGCCTGGACGGTATCGGGGCCGTGGCCGGCTTCCTGCCGTTAGTGCTCGTATTGTTCCTGCTGATGTCCTTTCTGGAGGACAGCGGCTATATGGCCCGTGTCGCCTTCGTCATGGACCGGATCTTCCGCCATTTTGGCTTAAGCGGCCGCTCCTTTATCCCGATGCTGATGGGCTTCGGCTGCTCGGTACCCGCGCTGATGGCCTCCAGGACCCTGGAGAGCGATAAGGACCGCAAGATCACGATGATGATCACGCCGTTCATGTCCTGCGGCGCCAAGCTGCCGATCTACCTGATGTTCGCGACCACGCTGTTCGTGGACAGCAACCAGACGCTGGTGGTATTTTCCATCTACATGCTGGGCATCGTCGTCGCCATTATCGGAGCGCTTCTGTTAAATAAATTCGCCTTCAAGGCGGAGACGTCCAACTTCATCATGGAGCTGCCCCAGTACCGGATCCCGACCCTCCGAAGCGTCCTGATCCACGCCTGGGAGAAGGTGAAGGGCTTCGCCATCAAGGCCGGTACCGTGATCTTCGCGTCCACCGTGCTGATCTGGTTTCTGTCCAGCTTCAATCTGGGCGGTATGTGCAATATGGAAGAGAGCTTCCTGGCTGCCTTCGGCAATGCGATCAAATGGATCTTCGCGCCGCTTGGCTGGGCTGACTGGAGAGCCAGCGTGGGCGTCGTCACCGGCTGGATCGCCAAGGAAAATATCGTCGCCACCTTCGGGCAGCTGTTCGGCGGCGTCAGCGACGAGGTCGTGGAGGCCGTTATGGCCGGTGAGGAAGCGCTTCCCGCGATCAGCGAAGTATTTACCAGGGTGAGCGCTTACTCCTACATGGCCTTCAACCTGCTGTGCATGCCGTGCTTTGCGGCAGTCGGCGCGATCCGGCGCGAGATGGGTTCCTGGAAATGGACCCTGCGGGCGGTCGCGTTCCAGATGTGCACCGCATATGTGGTGGCGCTTCTGATCAATGTGATCGGGAACCTTCTGTTCTGACATTTTCTTATACTTGCCATAGTGAATACCTTACATGTGCCGGAGACCGGCGGGCGGTGAAGAACCGTTCCGCCGGTCTTTGGCGTGCCTCCATCCGGAGCAGGAGCAGGTACCGGCGGACCGATATTCAGAACAAAATGGTCATGATTGATAAAAAATGACAGTCTTTTCACACGAATATGAACATTTTGACGCTCACAGAACATTTTGTCAATTGAAAATGCAAATCGCCGGATTATATACTGAATTTATCGCGATGGAGCACAGATATATCTGATTGCATTGAAACAGACCGGCTGTATCGGGCCGGTTTTGTGGCTGAAAAGGCAGAAAGGAGGGGTGAATGGATGGTGAAGGCGGGACTGGTCAGAGGATTGTACGCGGTGTTGGCGTTCCCGCTGGTCTTTAGCTTTTGGGGCTGCAGGAAAAGCGGCGTGACGGAGACGGCCGGACAGTCCGTGGAGGAAGAGACTCAGAAAGAAACAGAGTCTCAGGAAGAATCTCTGCTGGAACAACCGGCAGAAACCACCGCCGGCTTTAAGACATGGGAAACGTCTGCGGCCGAATCGCAGCCGCCGGTTTCGGAGGAGAGCGGCGCGGAGGCTTCGGATATGCCGAAGCAGGTACCTGAAACGCTGAGCGAGGGAGCGGATATCCGGGTGATTTCATTTAATATTCTGGTGGAAGGTT
>CANREE010000021.1 GCA_947629545.1 uncultured Lachnospiraceae bacterium
TTGTAGTTCGCAACTTCAAATACCGCAAACCCTTGATTTTACTGGACTTTTTAATCGACTGTTCGCATTGTCGGGAACAGCAAAACATCGCGAATGGCGGGCGAATCGGTCAACAGCATCACCAGCCGGTCGATCCCGTACCCGATGCCTCCGGTAGGCGGCATCCCGATCTCCAGGGCATTGAGGAAGTCCTCGTCCGTGTGGTTGGCCTCCTCGTCCCCCGCCGCGAACGCCGCTTCCTGAGCCGCGAAGCGGGCCCGCTGGTCGATCGGGTCGTTCAGCTCCGAGTAGGCGTTGCACATCTCGCGGGCGTAGATGAACAGTTCGAACCGCTCCACCAGTTCCGGCTTATCCGGCTTTCTCTTGGTGAGCGGGCTGACCTCCACCGGATGGTCCATGATGAAAGTCGGCTGGATCAGATGCTCCTCCACAAACTCCTCGAAGAACAGGTTGATGATATCGCCGCGAACGTGGCGGGCCTCGTAGTGGACGCCCTTCTCATCCGCCAGCTTCTTCGCTTCCTCTGTGGTCTTAATCTCTTCAAAATCAATACCGGTGTATTTCTTAATGGCGTCGATCATGGTCAGCCGCTCGAACGGTTTCCCGAGGTCGATCTCCACGCCGAAATAGGTGATCGTGGTCGTGCCGCAGACCTCACGGGCCACATGGCGGAACATATTCTCCGTCAGATCCATCATGCCGTAATAATCCGTGTACGCCTGATAGAGCTCCATCATCGTAAATTCCGGGTTATGCCTCGTGTCCAGCCCCTCATTGCGGAACACCCGGCCGATCTCGTAGACACGCTCCATGCCGCCTACGATCAGCCGCTTTAAGTACAGCTCCAGGGAAATGCGCAGCTTCACGTCCTCATCGAGCGCGTTGTAATGGGTCTCGAACGGCCGCGCCGCCGCGCCGCCGGCGTTGGCTACGAGCATCGGCGTTTCCACCTCCAGGAAACCCTGACCGTCCAGATAACGGCGGATGCTGCTGATGATCTTCGAACGCATGACGAAGGTCTTCTTCACATCCTCGTTCATGATCAGATCCACATACCGCTGGCGGTAGCGCATATCCGTATTGGTCAGGCCGTGGTATTTCTCCGGCAGAATCTGCAGGCTCTTGCTCAGCAGCGTCAGCGAAGTTGCGTGGATCGAGATCTCACCGGTCTTCGTCGTAAAGACGGTGCCTGTAACGCCGATGATATCGCCGATATCCAGCTTCTTGAAATCTTTATAAGGCTCCTCGCCGATCGAATCCCGCGCCACGTAGCACTGGATGCTGCCCTTCAGATCCTGGACATTGCAGAAAGACGCCTTGCCCATGATACGCCGCGACATCATGCGGCCCGCGACAGCAACCTCTTTGCCCTCCCAGGCTTCATAATCATCCTTAACGTCCGTGCTGTGGACGGTGACGTCGTATTTCGTGATCTGAAACGGATCGCGGCCCGCGGCCTGAAGTTCTGCAAGCTTGTCGCGGCGCACCTTCAGAAGCTGCCCCACGTCCTGCTGCGGCTGCTGTGTCTGGTTCTGCGGATTCTGGCGGTTCTGCGCCGGGTTCTGCTGTGTCTGTGTCTGCTGCTCTGCCATAACCGGTCATTCTCCTCTTTCTACTGCGGCCTTGAAATTGCCAGCACCTTGTAGTCAAGCTGTCCCATGGACGTCTTAATGGTCGCGGTATCGCCGACCTTCTTTCCCAGAAGCGCCATACCGACGGCGGATTCATTGGAAATCTTATTCTCCAGACTGTTCGCCTCGATGGAACCGACGATGTGGAATTCAATGTCCTCGTCAAATTCCTCATCATGTACGAGTACCTTACAGCCGATACTGACCTTCTCCAGATCGATATCGTCCTCGACGATCACTTCTACGTTGTTCAGAAGATTCTCCAGTTTCTCAATGCGGAGTTCCGTATCCCTCTGTTCGTCCTTCGCTGCATCGTACTCTGCATTCTCTGACAGATCCCCCTGTTCTCTGGCCTCTTTTAACTTCTGGGCCACGTCTTTTCTTTTGACATCCTTCAGATACTGAAGCTCCGCCTCGTACCGCTTCAGTCCGTCGTAGGTCAAAATATTCTTCTTTTCTGCCATGCTACAGTTCCCTTCCTTGATTTTATTTCTTCGCAAAGAGCCCCTTCTGCCCTTTACATTACGCAGTATTATATCCCAAGTACCGTGCATTGTCAAGAATGGATTTTATCCCGGAAATCGCGGAGCAGATCTTCCAGTTCGCCATAGGATTTCACCTGATTTGCGGCATTTCTTAATTGGGAGGAATAAGGCAGACCCGCCGTGTACCAGGCAATATGTCCGCGCATCTCGCGAACAGCCGCATATTCCCCGATGTCAGCCGACAGAAGCGCTGCATGACGCAGGATCATATCACAGATCTCCCCGCCGCCCGGCCGCGAAATCTCCTCTCCTGTTTCAAAATACCGCAGTATTTCCTGAAATATCCAGGGGTTCCCTCTGGCGCCGCGAGCGACCATCACGCCGTCACAGCCAGTCTCAGCAAGCATCCGCTCCGCGTCCCGGGCCGTGAAAACGTCCCCGTTGCCGATCACCGGGATCTTCACCGCCTCTTTCACGCGACGGATCACCTCCCAGTCGGCTTTACCGGAATAGAACTGCTGTCTGGTCCGGGCATGGACCGCCACAGCAGCGGCGCCGCTGGCCTCTGCCATCTTGGCGAACTCTGCCGCGTCCGGGCCTGTTCCGTCGAAAGATGCGCGGAGCTTCACCGTCACCGGCCTGCAGACATGCCGTACAACCGCTTTTACGATTGCCTCGGCTTTCTTTCGGTCTTTCATCAAAGCTGAACCCTCGCCATTGTTCACGATCTTCGGCACCGGACAGCCCATGTTGATATCGATCCACGCATATGCGCCTTCCTGCGCGATGGCTGCAATCTCAGCCAGGATCTCAGGATCGGCACCAAACAGCTGCAAGGCGACCGGAACTTCACCACGGGTTATCCGCATGAGTCCCAGCGATTTATCGGCGCCTTTCCATTCGCTCCCGGGACGTGACATGGTTTCATATCCGCCCCGGATAAATTTTCGGAACGCCTCCCTGTGGTAAAAAAGCGCCTTGGCGCTGACCATCTCCGTATAAACCGCCCCGCAGCCCTGTTCTTCGCAAAGCATACGGAACACCAGATCGGTCACGCCAGCCATCGGCCCCAAAAGCAGGTTATTCTCCAATTCCACACTGCCGATCCGCAGCTTTCTTCCATGATCTGCCGCCATCTGTCCTCTTCCCCGATAATATAAAAGATACCCCGGCCGGGAAAATCCCGTGCCGGAGTTCACCGCCTAGTCTTCTGATTTCTCGTTCTCCGGTGTCTTCCGCGTCAGAAAGAACACCCGGTAATAAAGTTCCAGCGATTCCAGCAGTTCCCGCTTCTCCCGCTGATACTGCCGGATCTTTAAGCCGCTTCCGATCTCATCATAATTAAAATCGTCGTCCGCCGCCATCACCTTAAACTCCAAATTGCCGTCCGCATCGTACTCCAGCGTCAGCACGCCGCCCACATCCTCCGTGAACAACACGCACATGACCTGAAGCTCTTCCTTTATACGCTCCGGCAGAGACGCAAACTGCCGGTTGAAATAATATTTCTCCTCGTAGGCGCTGGCGCCGCACAGGACCGTTTTCTCCAAGATAAGCCTCCCCGCTTTCCGGTACTTGTGCCCGAACACATACACTTCCCGTCAATGCGGGACTACACGCGAAGCCGCTCCCAAAATCAGCGGGTCAGCAGCTTACTGATCTCGTACTGATCCTCCGGCAGGTTCTTCTGCATCGCCAGAGCTTCCTGAATATCAAAATCTGTATATTCACCATTCTTATAGGCGATAACACGGTTGCTCGCGCCATTCGCCAGAAGTTCCACTGCCTTGGCTCCCATGATCGAGGCATAAACCCTGTCCTTACAGGTCGGGCCGCCGCCGCGCTGCATATAACCCAGGATCGTGGCCCTGGTCTCCATGCCGGTCGCCGCCTCAATCCGTCTTGCCATCGAGGTGGAATGCCCGATACCCTCGGCGTTGATAATGATGTGATGCTTCTTGCCGATCTTGCGGTTCTCGATGATATGGTTGATCAGGACCTGTTCATTGCCGTCGTATTTCTCAGGAAGCAGGATATCCTCGGCGCCGTTGGCAATACCGCACCACAAGGCGATATATCCGGCATGACGACCCATGACCTCGATGATGCTGCAGCGCTCATGGGAAGTGGATGTATCGCGAACCTTGTCGATCGCTTCCATCGCAGTGTTTACTGCCGTATCGAAACCGATGGTATAGTCCGTGCATGCGATATCCAGATCGATCGTCCCAGGCACACCGATCGTATTGATGCCAAGGGCGGAAAGCTTTCCGGCGCCGCGATAGGAACCGTCGCCGCCGATCACCACGATACCGTCGATGCCATGCTTCTTACATATCTCCGCGCCTTTCCGCTGTCCTTCCGGCGTCATGAATTCCATACAGCGGGCCGTATAGAGAATGGTGCCGCCTTTATTGATGATCTCTGAGACCGAATTGGTCTTCATGTCGATAATCTCCTCGGCCAGCAGCCCCGCATATCCCCGCATAATACCCTTAACCTTCAGACCGCGGTTGATCGCCGTACGCACGACTGCCCGGATCGCCGCGTTCATGCCGGGAGCATCGCCCCCGCTGGTCAGGACGCCGATCGTCTTCACTGTTTTCGCCATATCTTAATCCTCCTGTCATCCTCTATACTGAATGCCGCATCAAAAGCGGACAAGGTTATTCTAATTCATTTTCCCTGTACTTTCAATGTTTTTTTGCACGACTTTGACATTATTTTCACCAAGTATTTGGTAAAGATGCGAAAGGAGGTCATTATCACAGGCAACTCCCATATTCGGCGGCAGAACCTTCCTCGCCCTTTCTTTCGCCAGATAAATCGTCACGCCGTCATGCCCATCGGACGTCTCCAGATACTTCATTACCTGAGGGAAAAACGCGTCGTAGCTCGCCTTGTCCGTAAACTGCAGCCAGAGCTGCTTTGGAAGGCTGGCAAACGGAATCACTTTTTCACAGATGAGCTTACCCATTGGCTCATCGCCGATCGAGGCGCGTCCGCTGATATAGACCTTTTCATCGTCTGCAAGGGCGTCGCGATATTTCTCATAATCTCGCGGAAAGACAAGAACTTCCACGCTCCCGACCAGATCCTCAAGCGTCACATACGCCATCATCTGGCCGTTTTTGGTGGGCTTGACTGACTTATTCGTGATCATGCCGCCGATCGTGACGCGGGCGCCATCGGAAACCGCCGCTTTCTCCGTCTCCTCATCCACCGCAAAATCCGTGGTAACTGCAGTCACATTGGCGCGCAGGCTTTTCTCATAGGCTTCCAGCGGATGTCCGCTGATATAAATCCCCAGCATTTCTTTCTCATAAGCCAGAAGTTCTTCTTTGGAATACTCCGCCACATCAGGAAATGTCACCTGAAAATGCCGTTTGTCGTCTTCCGCAGCAAAATCGAACAACGTCATCTGTCCTTCCATGACGCTCTTTTTTTCTTTATTCTTCTGTTCGAGTATATCCTCTGCCACCATGCATTTCTGCCTGCGGTTCCCCGGCAGGGAATCAAGCGCCCCGGCCTTGATAAAACTCTCCAGCGTGCGCCGGTTAACTTCTTTATTGCTCATACGATCCACAAAATCATCCATCGAGCGGAAGGCTCCGTTCGCCTTCCGTTCCGCCACGATGGCGTCCACGACAGACCGGCCGATGCTCTTGATCGCCGAAAGGCCATAACGGATCGCTCCTCCGGATACAGTAAAACCGCTTTCTCCTTCGTTAATATCCGGCGGCAGGATCGCAATACCCATCTGACGACAGGTAAGAATATACTCGGATACTTTGTTCGTATTCTCCATAACGGACGTCATAAGGGCCGCAAAAAATTCTTTCGGATAATAATATTTCAGATATGCCGTCTGATAAGCCACCACCGCGTAACAGGCCGCGTGGGACTTATTAAATGCATAACTTGCGAAGCTGGTCATCTCGTCAAAAATCATGTTGGCTGTCTTCTCGTCAATACCGTTTCTGATGCAGCCGGGAACGCCTTCTTCTTCATTCCCGTAGACGAAATTCCGGCGTTCCTTCTCCATTACCGACGCCTTCTTCTTCGACATCGCGCGGCGCACCAGGTCGCTTCTTCCCATCGTATAGCCGGCCAGGTCGCGCACGATCTGCATGACCTGCTCCTGATAGACGATACAGCCGTAGGTCGCACGCAGGATCGGCTCCAGCTGCGGACAGTCATAGACGACAGATTCCTTCTCATTCTTGCCCTTTAAGTACTTGGGGATAAATTCCATCGGGCCCGGCCGGTACAGCGCGATCCCGGCGATAATGTCCTCCAGCGATTCCGGCTTCAACTCTTTCATGAAGCTTCTCATACCGCTGCTCTCAAGCTGAAAGATCCCGTCGTCGCGTCCGCTGCCGATCAGTTCCATCACCGCCTTATCGTCATAATCAATGGCGTTCATATCCAGCGTAACGCCATAATTTTTCTCGATCTGGCGGATCGCATCCCGGATCACGGTAAGCGTCCGAAGGCCCAAAAAGTCCATTTTCAGAAGTCCCAGTTCCTCCAATGTCGTCATCGTAAACTGGGTCGTCAAAGAACCGTCTGCAGCCCTTGAAAGAGGCACATAATTATCCACCGAAGTCCGGCTGATCACAACGCCTGCCGCATGCATCGAGGCATGCCGCGGGAGTCCCTCCAAACGCATCGACATGTCGATCAGGTATTTTACCTGCTCATCGCCATTATAAGCGTTTCTCAGATCCGGACTGCTCTTTAACGCTTTCTCCAGCGTGATCCCCAGATCCCGCGGAACCATCTTGGCGACGGCGTCGCATTTATTATAAGGAATATCCAACGCGCGGCCCACATCGCGGATCACGCCGCGGGCGGCCAGAGTTCCGAACGTAATGATCTGCACCACCTGATCCTTGCCGTATTTACGCACAACGTAATCTATGACCTCCTGACGGCGCTCAAAGCAGAAATCCACGTCAATATCAGGCATCGTCACACGCTCCGGATTCAGGAAGCGTTCAAACAGCAGATTATAACGGATCGGATCGATATCGGTAATCTCCAGACAGTACGCCACAATAGAACCTGCCGCCGAGCCGCGGCCCGGCCCGACGCTGATACCGTTTGATTTGGCAAAATGGATGAAATCCCATACGATCAGGAAATAGTCCACATAACCCATACTTTGGATGACCCCAAGTTCATAGTTCAGCCGTTCCCTCAGGGATCCGTCCGGATCCGACGGATAGCGTCTGGCCATTCCCTCATTGCAGAGATGGTTCAGGTAGGTCCAGGAATCATAGCCTTCCGGCACGGTAAAAAGCGGCAGCTTGGTAACGCCGAATTCTATCTCCACATTACATCGTTCGGCGATCTTACAGGTGTTGTCCAGCGCTTCCGGCGCATAGGAAAACAGGGTGCGCATCTCCTCCTCGGATTTGAGGTAATACTGTCCGCCCTCATAACGCATCCGGTTCTCATCCGTGACCTTCTTATTCGTCTGAATACACAGAAGGATATCGTGGGCCGCTGCATCGTCGGCATTAATATAATGGATATCGTTCGTCGCCACCAGCGGCACGCCGATCTCCCGGCTCAGCTTCACAAGCGCCTGGTTTACGGTCTTCTGCGCGGGAATCCCGTGATCCTGCAGCTCGAGGAAATAATTCCCTTTCCCGAAGATCTCCAGATAGCGGAGCGCCGCTTCCTTCCCCTGCGCGTACTGCCCGCGTTCCAGAAAACGCTGCACCTCGCCCGCCAGACAGGCGCTTAAGCAGATTATTCCCTCGTGGTACTGCCGAAGGATCTCATAATCCACCCGCGGTTTATAATAAAAACCGTCCACAAACCCTTTTGTGACGATCTTCATCAGATTCTGATAGCCCACGTTATTCTCCGCCAGAAGGATCAGATGATAGTAACGGTCCTCACCGCGCACACTCTCCCTGTCAAAGCGGGAGCCGGGCGCCACATAGACTTCACAACCCAAAACAGGCCGTATCCCGGCTGCCTTCGCCGCCTTATAGAAATCAATGACGCCGTACATCACGCCATGGTCTGTAATCGCAAGGCTGTCCATACCCAGTTCTTTCGCCTTCGCTACCAGCTCTCCGATCTTGCAGGAACCGTCAAGAAGGCTGTATTCCGTATGGACGTGAAGATGTGTAAATGCCACGCTCGCCACCTCATTTCCGCTGAACTTCTGACACCGTCTCCGATATCGCCGCTTCCGTATATGTCTGAAAAAAACTTGCAGTCCGGCCGCAATGCGAATCCCAAACTGCAAGTTCTATACACTTCCCACACTGCCTGCAGCTGTCAGCCTTCGGTCAGATATTTCTCAATACCGGCCAGCGCCACATCCTCATCTGCCCCGTCTGCCGTCACTACGATCTTCTCGCCCGGCAGCAGTCCCAGCGTCATCATACCCATGATGCTCTTGGCGTTCACACGTTTAGACTCGCACTCCACATAAATACTGCTTAGGTACTGACTGGCCACCTGTACCAGCATGGCCACCGGGCGGGCTTCCAAACCCGGATCCAGTTCGATCGTGATAGATTTTTTCTGCATAACTTCTTCCTCCTCATTTTTCCAGGCGGCTTTCGTACCGCACGGATCCGTGTTTCTCCCTCAAATTCTCCGCCAGATCGCTGAGCTTACGCAGCCGATGGTTCACCCCCGATTTCCCCACCGGCGGATCCAGAGCTTCCCCCAACTCCCTGAGCGTCGCCTCCGGCCTCTCGATCCGAAGCCTTGCGATCTGTGACAGATTCTCAGGCAGACTATCAAAGCCCAGCACGTCCCTGATCAGCGTAATATCATCAATCTGATTCACGGCTGCCGATACGGTTTTCTGAATATTCGCAGTCTCGCAATTAACTTTACGGTTAACGCTTCCCCGCATCTCCCGCATGATCCGGATATTCTCAAACTCCATCAGGGCCTGAGGCGCTTCCATCACACTCAGAAGATCCGAGATCTGCCCGCCTTCCTTCACATAGACCACGTAATACTTCTTCCGTTCCACGATCCGTGCGTCGATCCCGAATGCGGCAATTACCTCCCGGATCTGGTCTGCCTTCTCCTGTGTCAGACACGCGATCTCAAAATGGTAAAAGTGCGTCGGGTCGCTGATGGAACCTGCCGCCAGAAAAGCGCCTCGCAGAAAAGCCCGCTTACAGCATGTATTCTGGATCACCAGATTCCTGACAACGGAAAAATCCTCTCTGACCTGCCCGTCCCTGTCCATCAGCTTCGTGGTCAGAAGGACTCTCCTTGCGCTTTCATCATGCGGAACCGTAACCAGATATGACCTGCTTTGCCGCTGACCGGAACCTTGCCGTTCAATGATATCTGTCTTTATATTAAATGTTTTTTGCAATAATGTAAAGTACTTTCTTGCAACTGACGCATTTTCCGTCGAAACCGTAATACGGAAGCGGTCATTCTCATCGATCGCGATCCGACCGCAAAGGCTCAGGATCGACGCCGTTTCCGCGATCTGACAGTGTCTGGCAGGACTTATCTGCCGCGACAGTTCCTCCTTCACTTTTGACGAAAAAGACATGACGGCCACCTCGCCCTGCTATTTGCCCGCCGGAACTTGCCGGTGCAGATCTTTATCACGGTGTTCCAGTTTCAGTCCCATCGGACGGAGCAGACGCATATGCCGGTACAGCGCATCGGCGATCGTCACGGACCGGTGGCGGCCTCCGGTACAGCCGATCGCGATCACAAGCTGATTCTTCCCTTCCTGGACGTAATTCGGGATCAGGAAATCGATCAGATCGTAAAGTTTCTTCAGAAAAAGTTCCGCCGTACCGCCCTGCATCACGTAATCGCGCACCGCTGCTTCTTCTCCCGTTCTGTTCTTCAATTCTTCCACATAAAAGGGGTTTGGCAAAAAGCGGACGTCAAATACCAGATCTGCGTCCGCAGGAATCCCATACTTGAAACCGAAAGACAGTACCGTAATGAACAGGTTATCATAATTGCGGTGTTCCAAAAACAGATTCTCCAGCTCATGACGCAGATCCTTTGTCAGGAGCTTGCTGGTATCAAAAATATAATCCGCCTCCTCTTTCAGGAAGGCCAGTTTCTCCCGCTCCCTTACAATCCCCTGATCAATGCGGCCCGTGCCGGAGAGCGGGTGGCTGCGTCGGGTCTCCTTGTAGCGCCTGACCAGTACCTCATCGGAACAATCGAGAAACAGGACATCGCAGGAAACGCTGCCGTTTCTCCAGCTGTTTAAGATGCCGTCAAATAGTGGCAGTTCCTGTCCGCTGCGGATGTCGATCCCCAGAGCGACCTTCTCCGACTCACGTTCCGGATTATCCGCCAGAAGCGAAACGAACTCCCCCATCAGCGGAATGGGAAGATTATCCACACAGTAAAATCCCATATCCTCAAGCATCTTAAGCGCCACCGTCTTACCGGCCCCCGACATTCCCGTTACCACGACCAGTTTCATCCTGCTTCACCTCGCATCTCACGTCAATTTCTTCCGTCCCCTATTCCAGATAACGTACTTCTCTCTCAAGCCGCACGCCGAATTTTCCATAGACGATCCGGCTCACCTCATCGCAAAGCGCAAGCACATCCCGTGCAGTGGCGCCTCCGCGGTTAATAACGAAGCCGCAGTGTTTCTCCGACACCTGCGCGCCGCCGACCTGAAAGCCGCGCAGGCCCGCATCGTCGATCAATTTTCCTGCAAAATACCCCTCCGGCCGTTTAAACATACTGCCGGCGCTGGGATACTCTAACGGCTGCTTTGCCTTGCGCTGATATGCCAATTCTTCCATACGCGCGCCGATCCCTTCCGCCACGCCTGCCGAAAGCGTAAGAACCGCCCCCAGAACGATCGATCCGTCCGTCTGGATACGGCTGGTACGGTATCCCAATTTCAATTCCGCCGCGGCAGACTTTTGCAACGTCCCGTCGGGCATAAGCAGTTCGGCGCTGACCAACACGTCTTTCATCTCTCCGCCATAGGCGCCGGCGTTCATAACGACCGCGCCGCCTAAGGTTCCCGGAATACCTGCAGCAAACTCCAACCCGGTTAAGGATGCCTGCTGCGCCGCCCTGGCAAGCTTTGCCAGAGATATTCCCGCCTCCGCGGTAATGCATGTTCCTTCCACGGTCACACGATCCAGGCGCTCCGTCAGAATAACCATACCATGCACGCCTTCGTCACTGACCAGAAGATTGCTGCCTCTGCCGACGATATGATACGTAATCCCCTGCTCGCGGCAAAGCGCCACTGTACGGATGAACTGCTCCCTGTCCGACGGTACGGCGCAGATCTCCGCCGGTCCGCCGATCCGAAAGGTAGTATGGAGCGCCATGCTTTCTCCTGCCTTTACCGCGTCGTCTCCCAAAACGGCACGCAGCCGGCGCATAAACAACTCGTTCATAAACCGAATTCTCCGATCATTTTCCTTCTCTGAAGCAGCCGTGGCTGCGAATTGAGCAAAAGCTCAGTCCGGCTTTGAAAGCTTCGCCTGGGCACGGTTAAGGAGTTCCCTTGCCGCGTTATAGCCCATCATCTTCTGCCGGTGGTTGACCGCAGCCGTCTCAATGATCAGTGCCAGGTTCCGGCCCGGCCGCAGCGGGATCGTATAACAGACCAGTTTATTGCCCAGGATCTCCGTGTAACGATCCTCCAGACCCACGCGGTCATACTCCGCGTCCCGGTCCCATTCCTCGAGTTTCACTACCATGTCGATTGCCTGCGTGTCGATCACGCTCTCTACCCCGAACAGGCTCTTGACATCAATGATCCCGATGCCGCGCAGTTCAATGAAATGTTTCGTAATATCCGGCGCTGTCCCGAACAGGGTCTCTTCACTGACCTTATGGATCTCCACGGCATCGTCGGTCACCAGCCGATGTCCGCGCTTGATCAGTTCCAGCGCCGCCTCGCTCTTACCGATACCGCTCTCTCCCATCATCAGCACGCCCACGCCGAACACATCTACCAAAACGCCGTGGATCGTGATACACGGGGCCAGTTTCACATTCAGCCATCGGATGATCTCCGCCATCTGGGCGGAAGTCGTCTTATCCGAAATCAGGCATGGAACACCGTAGTGATTACATAATTCCAGCATATCCTCATCCGGCTTCAGACTGCGGCAATAGACCATACACGGAATCTTCTCGGACAGAAGCCGGTCATAGGTGGCACGCCGCTTCGATGGTTCCATATGCCTGATATAATCATATTCTACATTACCGATGATCTGAACACGTTCATTGTCAAAATGGTCAAAGAATCCGGCCAGCTGCAGCGCCGGACGGTTCACATCCGGGTGGGTAAGGACGATCTTTCCCACATCGATCTCCGGTGTGACGTTGCGCAGTTCCATTTTATCGATCAGTTCCTGAATCGTTACTCCGTACATAGGCCTCTCCTTCGCTCTTCTGTTGTCACAAAAATGATCCCGTCCTGAACGCAGCGCTCACGCTCACGGACGGAAGAAACGGTACACACTCTCCGCCGCCTTCTGGTTCATCTCGGGAATCCGGGCCAGTTCCTCCACCGAAGCTTCCTTCACTGCCTCTAATGAACGAAATGTACGCATCAGCGCCTTTCGTCTGGCAGGACCGATATCCGGAATGTCGTCCAGAACCGAATGAACCTGATCCTTACCTCTCAGACTTCTGTGATATTCGATCGCAAACCGGTGGGCCTCATCCTGAATCCTCGTAATCAGCTGAAATCCCTCGGAATGCGTATCAATCGGTACCTCTTCATTGTTATAATACAGCCCTCTGGTCCGGTGTCGGTCATCCTTCACCATCCCGCAGACCGGGATCTCAAGTCCCAGTTCTTCAAGGACTTCCAGCGCAATATTCACCTGGCCGCGCCCACCGTCCATCATCAGAAGATCCGGGAAACGGGTAAAACTTCCGAACGCCCGGTCTTCACCCTGTTCCTTTAAATCCCTCGCCTCCTGGACGCCGTGACTGAAGCGTCTGGTCAGTACTTCCCGCATAGAAGCATAATCATCAGGTCCTTTCACGGACTTGATACGGAATTTCCGGTAGTCGCTGCGTTTCGGCCGGCCGTCCTCGTAGACGACCATCGAACCCACCGACTCCATACCGCTGGTATTGGAAATATCGTAGGCTTCCACCCGGCGGATCCCATCGAGGCCGATCAGCTGGCCGATCTGTCTCATGGCCCCGATCGTGCGCAGCTCCTCGCGCTTGATCTTCTCCTTATCCTGCGAAAGCACAAGGGCGGCGTTGCGTTCCGCCAGTTCCACCAGCCGTTCCTTCTGGCCCTTCCTCGGCACAACAATGCGCACCTTCTGTCCGCGTTTCGTCTCCAGCCAACGGCTGATTACATCCGAATCTTCCAATTCGGTCTGCACCCAGATCTCACGCGGCACAAACGGCGTCCCCGAATAAAACTGCTTGACGAAGCTGGTCAGGATCTGCTGCGCATCCTCCGCCGTAGCGATATTCACATGAAAATGGTCACGGCCGATCAGCTTTCCCTCCCGCACAAAAAACACCTGTACAACCGCGTCTGTCTCATCCTTCGCCAATGCAATGATGTCACGGTCGTCGGTATCATTTCCGTTCGTGATCTTCTGCTTCTGGGCGATCTGCTTCACGCTTGCGAGCAATTCCCGGTATTCAATCGCCTTTTCAAAATCCATCCGTTCCGAGGCGTCCTGCATCTTTTCCGTGAGCATCCCGAGAATACCGTCATAATGCCCGTTCAGGAAATCCTGTACCTGCGCGATCGACGCAGCGTAATCCTCCCGGCTGATATAACCCTGACAGGGCGCGTCGCACTGATGTATATGGTAATTTAAACAGGGGCGCTCCCGTCCGATATCCCTGGGCAGGTTCCGGTTGCAGGTACGGATCCGATACAGCTTATGGATCAGCTCCAGCGTATCCTTCACCGCTCCCGCACTGGTATATGGTCCGAAATATTTGCTCCTGTCTTTCTTGAGCGTCCGCGAACTCATGACCCTTGGGAATTCTTCACCGACCGTCACCTTAATGTAAGGATAGGTCTTATCATCTTTGAGCATCGTATTATAGCGGGGCCGGTGCTCCTTAATTAAATTGCATTCCAGTACCAGCGCCTCCAGCTCCGAATCCGTGATAATGTATTCGAACCACGCAATCCGCGACACCATCTGTTCGATCTTAGCCGTCTTATTCCGGCTCTTCTGAAAATACTGGCGCACCCGGTTTTTAAGGCTTATCGCCTTGCCGACATAGATGATCCGGTCGCGCGCGTCATGCATGATATAAACGCCCGGCTGGGCGGGAAGTTTCTTCAGTTCTTCCTCCAGATCAAACATGGGAATCCCTCCCTGTCCTGAAACGGTCCGTCCGGGATACCGGCCGGTTTCTTATCATCCCTGCATCCATTATCATAATACAAATTATAAAAATCCGCAAGCGGGAGAAAAAAGACGCGACCGCTTACCGCAGCCGCGTCCCATTGTATTTCCACTGCATCTTCAGACAGGCCTCGATCGAATCCGCCTGCGCCCGGATATCCCCTCCCGGCGGAGGCTGTATATCCAACGTTTCAAACAGCACATCAAGATCGTCCTGCGTGACCGTCTTGCGCATAGAGGCAAAGATTGCCAGTTTCCGTCCGTAATCTTCCTCTTCCAGAAAATCCAGAAGCAGCGGGTTCAGGCCCGCGGACGGGCCGTCTGCCGGGCTGTCCGCTCCGGTATTGGAAAAACCGGTATCCTCAGGTTCCTCCGGACGCATCTCCTCCATAAACCGCTCCAAAGGCTGCGCATATACTTTATAAGCGCCGAAAAGCGCCTGACAGATCACAAGTTTCTCCCCTGTTTCCGTATACTCGGCCACCGCAGCGACCTGATAGCATTGATTCTCAGACTTCCGGTACCTGTCACCGGGTCTCGGCATTTTCTTCATATGACAGCCTTCCTCCTGCTGATCTGTTCCCATCACCGCATCCGACCCATCCGTCCGGATACCGTTCTCACTCTGCGGCCGGGATATCTGACGCGGCATTTCCCATCCCGTCAGATTCGCCTTCAGCCTCCGTTTCTACCGGAAGCGTCTCCACGACGGCCGCCTGCCCGGCGCGTTTCGCTTCCAATTCCCGCATCTCCGCCTCGCCTTCTTCCGGCGTCTTCAGCCCGTCCCAGTGGTACTTGCAGGCAGCGCTCCAGAGCATCCATTCATCATATCCGGCGTCGTAAACCGCCTGAATCTGGGCACGTATCTGCTCAGGCCCGTAATTGATATAATTTTGAAGGTAGGAAGCCGTAAAATCCTGCAGCCATGGCCGCACGACAGCCTGATGCGCACCGTTCTCCGCATAACTGCGAAGGTCAGCCTTAGATCCCTGTAGTGCCGCAAGAATCGTATCATACGGCTGGGTATCCGGATGCTCGATGCCGAAATTACCGTCGGCATAATGGGACGGATAGATCATCGGGCAGATATAATCAAGGCTTGCAGCCATATTTCCGTAGGACTGTCCCACATTGTCCGAATCGATACCTCCGCCGATGATAGCACCGAACACATCCGCTGCCATAAATACGCCTTCCTGAAGGCACTTCCCATAGACATACTCCACAAATTCCGAGATGATCTCCTTCTTGGACATCCCTTTTGTATCCGCATCATCGTAAACAACATTATTAATGCCCTTCTCTGTGGAAAAGCGGATATAATCGAACTGTACTTCGTCAAATCCGGCCTTGTGGGCCTCAACCGCCACTTCTACCAGATAATCCCAGACTTCACGCTTATAAGGATTAACCCACGCCAGCCCCTTATTGTCCCTGTAAAGGCTGCCGTCCGCCAGATGAAGGCCCCATTCCGGCCTCTGTTCCGGAAGATACGGATCGCGGAAGGCAACGATTCGGGCAATCGTGTAAATGCCCCGCGCTTTCAGCTTCGCCATCACAGACTCTACATCCATCAGCTTCTGAACCGATCCCACTTCGCTCACAATAGGAGAATCCATCGCAAAGGTAACGTGTCCCTCGTCGTTTTTCACATCAATGACCACGGCGTTGATCTCCGTCTCATCGATATGGCTGAGGATTTCATCAAACATACTCGTCGTCCCCGCCACATACGCGGTCAGGTATACGCCCTTTACTTTCACCGGAATCCTTTCCGGAGGCGGAGGCTCCGTCTCTTCTTCGGTAGTTAATTTCACTATGTCTGTCGTCTCCTGCTGCGCGGCTGTCTCCTCCGTCACTTCGGCTGTCTCCTGACCCTCTTCCTCGTCCGGATTACGGCTTACAACCACCGGTGCCGGTGATGTCGCGTCGATCCGTTCGTAACGTCTGCAGCCGCAGAGGCTGAACAGACAGAGGCACAGACACAGCAGGCATATTCCTAATTTCTTCATATGCAATCGTCCTTTGTGTTTCGTGTACCTTTCCATTTATTACCTGTTGGTCAGTACATTGTAACACATTTTTCATAAATTGGAAATATTTTTTTGCAGATTTCTCCCACAAAGCGTCTGATTATGGCCAAAAAAAGAAAAAAACGGCCCACTAATCCTCCATGCAGCCTTTCACAGAACCCTTTCCCGTTTACATTCAGGGCAAAAAATGTTCCAAAACACGTTCTGCGCACCATTTCCAGGTAATGGCCGGCACGTTTTCCGCCGCATAAACGGGATCGCTGCGAATCACGGAACCGTCGATCAGATAAATAAGTTTCCCCAACACGGTCCCCTTCCAAACCGGAGCATCCAGAGAATCCGGCAGTTCCAACCGCAGTTCAACCTGTTCGCCTTCTTTTACGAGAACAGGAAACGTCGGTTCCTCCTCCCGCAGATCCAGTGTAAGCGTCATCTGGGCTGTCTGCGACAGATCTCCGCTTGCCGGAATGCCGTCTGTCACCGTAAGCGTCTTAAGTTCCGGCTCGCGGATAACTTCCTTTTTTTCATAAGTGTCTGTCCCATAGGTAAATAATTTCCTGGCATCATTCCATTTATATGTTTTATGGGGCGGCCAGCCGCAGCCGAGAAGTGCCAGCGCATAACGGCGTCCCCCGTCTTCCAGCGCCGCTACATAGCAGTAACCTGCGCCGCCGGTGAACCCGGTCTTGCCGGAGAGGATACCGTCCATTCCTGTCAGCAGGGCATTATGGTTGCAGCAGGAATAACTGCCCTTGCCTTCCAGATCCGTAAAATAATAGTTCTGTGTCCTTGTGATCTTCAGAAATTCCTCCCGTTTCGGAGACTGCCAGACACAATATGACATGATCGCCGCCAGATCCCTGGCGGTCGTGCTATGCGTCCTTTCCGTTCCGTCTGCATCCGTTGACGTGCCGTCCAGACCGTTGGACGTCACAAACCAGGTATCCGTACAGCCCAGCATCCGCGCCTTTTCATTCATCAGCTCCGCAAAGCCGCCGACGCTGCCGCCGATATGTTCGGCGATCATAACCGCCGTATCGTTGTGCGATTCCAGCATCAGGGAATAGAGCAGGTCTCCCAGACGGAAGCTGCGGCCCGCCGGCGCGCCCAGATGAACCTTCGGCTGGCTGGCCGCATAGGAAGAAACCGTGACGGTATCATCCGGATCCCCGTGCTCCAGCGCCAGGATACAGGTCATGATCTTCGTCGTGCTGGCCATCGGCCGCGCCGTAAACGCGTCCTTGGCATAGAGCACACGTCCCGTATCCGCATCCATCAGAACCGCGGACTGCGCGTAGAGCGTCAGCTGTTCCTCAACGGTTTTGTCAGCACCTTCCGCATCCGCAAGCGGGGAAGAAACCGCTGTTCCCACTGTTCCTGCATGCGCCGTATCCGCCCGCCTGCCAGGCGCCCCCGCGGCCACATACAGACAGCAGAGAAACGCCGCAATCACAGCGGCCGTCATATAACCGATACGCCATTCCCGCTCCCATTTTCCGTTTTCTTCCTTTTTCATGCCGCATTCCCCGCCAACTGCCCGCTTTCAATCCATCCTATTCGCCAGGCAAAAAAATTATAGATATTGTGAAGATTTTCTATAGATATTTGCGAAGTTCGGTGGTAAAATACGTGCTTAATAAAAATAACTGCGCTGCCGCGCGCCCGCGGCAGAAAGGAGATTTCCATGAAATTATCCGCTGTAAAAGCATTTCTTGACCGCAAGAACGTACATATCACCGCAAGAACTTACCTGATTGACGCCATGGGGGCGATGGCCTTCGGCCTGTTCGCCTCGCTTCTGATCGGCACGATCTTCGGCACGCTCGGAGAACGCACGGGCATCGCGCTGTTTACGACCATGTCCGGTTACGCCAAGAACGCCACCGGCGCCGCGCTCGGCATCTCCATCGCCTATGCGCTCCATGCGCCGCAGCTGGTGCTGTTCTCTGCGGCCGCTGTCGGCATCGCCGGCAACGACCTCGGCGGTCCGGTCGGCGCCCTGGCGGCGACGATCCTGGCTACGGAACTCGGCAAACTGGTCTCCAAAGAGACCCGTGTGGATATCCTTGTCACGCCCTGCGTAACGATTCTCACCGGCGTCCTGACGGCCCAGTTCATCGGCCCCGGCGTCTCTGCCTTCATGACCGGCTTCGGACATCTTGTCATGACTGCCACGGAGATGCAGCCGTTCTTCATGGGAATGCTGGTATCCGCCCTGATCGGGATTGCGCTCACCCTGCCGATCAGCAGCGCCGCCATCTGCATGATGCTCGGCCTCGGCGGACTGGCGGGCGGCGCGGCGACAGCCGGCTGCTGCGCGCAGATGGTCGGCTTCGCCGTCATGAGTTTCCGCGAAAACGGTATGGGCGGCCTGCTGGCGCAGGGACTCGGCACCTCGATGCTGCAGATGGGCAATATCGTGAAGAATCCGCGGATCTGGATCGCACCTACCCTCACCTCTCTGGTCACCGGTCCGGTTGCGACCATGCTCTTCCGTCTGGAGAATATCCCGGAAGGTTCCGGCATGGGCACCTGCGGTCTCGTCGGCCCGATCGGCATACTGACCGCCATGGACGGCGGCGCAAAGATGTGGCTCGGGATCCTCTTCGTCTGCTTCCTGCTGCCGGCCGTTCTTACATGGATATTCGGCGAGATTCTCCGGCGCCTGGGCTGGATCCGCGAAGGCGACTTAAAGCTTGACCTGTAATCCGGACAGCGCCGGCCCCGCCCTCTGTTTGCATGGAAATAAGTTTGCACGGAAATAAGTTTGCACGGAAACAAGTTCGCACGGAAACAAGTTCGCACGGAAACAAATTGGCTGTATACGGCTTCATCAACCGTATACAGCCATTCTAATATTGTCTATTTCGCAGGGCGCTCTCTCCGCGCTTATCTGATGCGCCGTCTTCGCGCTGTCTCCAAGCGCTTATACGGGGTACATTCTCCGCGCTGTCTCCGCACGCTTACGAGACACATTTTTCGTACTGTCTCCGCGCGCTTATACGGGATGCTTCTGCGTTTATTCGACGGAAATCACATAATAGTAAATCGGCTGCCCGCCGTAATTCAGCTCCACCTCACAATCCGGACAAAGCTGCTTCGCCTTCTCGACAAAAGCATTGGCCTCGTCCTCGCTGATATCCTGACCGTAATAGACGCTGACCAGTTCGGACTCCTCATCCAGCATGTTGCGGAGCGCCTCCAGCGCCGTAGATTCCACCGATTTCCCGACAGAAAGGATGTGGTGGTCGCCGAGACCCATGATATCGCCTTCCTCGATCTCCTTATCCTCGATGAGCGTGTGACGAACCGCGTATGTGATCTCCGCCGTCTTGACACGCTTCATCTCCTCGACCATGTTCGCCTCATTCTCTTCAGACGGCAGATCCGGCGCGAAGTTGATGATCGCGGAAATGCCCTGCGGCACGGTTCTGGACGGAATCACAATGATCTTCTTATCCTTCACAAGCTGGGCCGCCTGCTGGGCCGCCAGAATGATATTGCCGTTATTGGGCAGGATGTAAATGGTATCGGCGTTCACCCGGTCGATGGCGTTAAGCATATCCTCGGTACTGGGATTCATGGTCTGACCGCCCTCGATCAGATAATCGGCGCCGATGCCCTCAAAAATCTCCGCGAAGCCGTCACCCACGGACACGGCGATAAAGCCGTAATCCTTATGGGGCATCTCCGCCCCGGGAGCCGGAGCCGCAGCTATGTTCTCCGCCCGCGCCGCAGCTTCCTCCTTCTGCTGCGCCGCCAGTCTCTCCGCGTCCTTGATCAGGCGCTCATGATGTTCCTCGCGCATATTGTCGATCTTGATCTTCGACAGGGAACCGTAGGTCAGCGCCTTCTGGATCGCAAGACCCGGATCGTTGGTATGGACATGGACCTTCACCACTTCATCGTCAGAGACCAGAACAATGGAATCGCCGAGGCTTTCCAGATACGCCTTGAATTCCGCTTCCTTGTCGTCATCGTATTCCTTCTCCAGATTCACGATAAATTCGGTACAGTAGCCGAACTTGATATTCGCCGTTTCCAGATTGGCTGTATCCACATGGACGCCGCCGGTTGCCGCGGACATTTGCCCGCCCGCCAGCGTCTTCGTATCAGCCGCGCCGCCTGCCGGATGAGACGAATCAGAAGCACCCTGCCCCGCATCTGCGCCCGCCGGACGCGCGGTCTCGTCGCTGAATTCGATTCCTCTGCCCAGAAGGCCGTCAAGCGCGCCCTTCATGACCTGCATCAGGCCCTGACCTCCGGAATCTACCACTCCGGCCTGTTTCAAAATCGGCAAAAGCTCCGGCGTCTGGCTCAGGACGAGGTCTCCTTCTTCAATGACGGCTTCCGCAAACTCGATGATATCATCCGTCTTCGCAGCCATCTCCACCGCCTTGTCCGCCATTCCGCGGGCCACGGTCAGGATCGTGCCTTCCTTCGGCTTCATGACCGCCTTGTAAGCCGTCTCCTTGGCGCGGACGAAAGCGCCGGCAAGCGTCGTCGTGGTGATCACATCCAGCGTCTTGATCTCCTTCGTAAAACCGCGGAACAGCTGGGACAGGATCACACCGGAATTACCCCTGGCGCCCCGTAAGGAACCGGAGGAAATCGCCTTCGCAAGCGTCTCCATGGTCGGTTCTTCCATGGCCGCCACCTCGCGGGCCGCCGACATGATCGTCATCGTCATGTTCGTGCCGGTGTCGCCGTCCGGAACCGGGAAGACATTCAGTTCGTTGATCCATTCTTTCTTAGACTCTAACTCCTTCGCCCCCGCAAGAAACGCTTTCTGCAGGGCCTTTGCGTCCATTGTATTCATAACCACGGGCTGCTTCCTCCTTAATCGATCACTCTGACGCCTTCGACATAGATATTAATCTTATCCACTTCCATGCCGGTCAGTTCTTCCACTTTATATTTGACGTTCTCGATCAGATTGTCCGCAACCGCGGAAATGCTGACGCCATAAGACACAATCACATGGAAATCCAGCGTGATGTGATTGTCGTCGATCTTCAAGGTAATACCATGCGTCAGGCTGTCGCGCTTCAAGAGTTTCACCAGGCCGTCCTTCATGCTGATGGCCGCCATACCCACGATGCCGAAACACTCTACCGCCGTCAGACCGGCGTACGTGGCAATGACTTCGGGATTGATCCGAATCTCGCCCATCTTGTTATTGATTCGTCCTTTCATTCCGAAACCTCCCTTACCGATTATCGTATTGATGAAAGTATCACCATGTTTCCCATATCTTACACGTTCCCGTACTTTCCGATGTCAGGTGATGGAATTGCATACAAAGTGAGTATAGCATATTATCGCAGATGTGTCTATTGCCACTTATGACGAAATTTCCGGCCCAAACGCACATTTTCCGATGATCTCCCGCAAAGTTCCCGCAAAGTTTTTCAATTTCAATGAAAATTTCGCTTGCAAATTCTCTCATGATCTGGTAAGATACAAGATGTTGTGGAGCCATAACTGGGCTCTAGTCGGTTATAAGGAGGTGCGATCATGGCAAAATGTGCAATCTGTGAGAGAGCCGTACACTTTGGAAACGCGGTAAGCCATTCACATAGAAGATCCAATAAGATGTGGAGAGCCAATGTGAAGTCCGTTCGAGTGAAGGTCAACGGAGGAACCAAGAAGATGTACGTATGTACTTCCTGCCTGCGTTCCGGATTAGTCGAGAGAGCCTAATCGAATAAGGATCATGAAACTCCGGGAAAGTTTCCGGAGTTTTTTGTTTTCATGCAAACAGGACGCCGGCGACGCCTTGCTTGTATTTCCATGCAGGCAAGGCGCCATCCCGGCCTGTATTACCCCGCAAATCATGGAGGAAACGATGGTCATTCAGTCCGTTCTCGCTTCAGGCCTTGAAAAGATCTTCCCGGCGCAGGCCCCTGCCGCCTGCCGGATTCCCTTTACAATGCTGAAAAATGATACATTTTCTTTTCAGGTGGCCCTGCGGCCGGTGAACATGCCGGAAGCGGCAGCTGGAGATGCACTTTCTTCTCCCGCCGTTTATCCGGGTGACAGTACAGGCACGGATGCCTCCATCCCTGTACGGATATCTGTAACATCTCCCATCGCCGCTCAGGTCTCCCTGCGGCGCGTGGATCTGATGCCGTCGACTCTCCCGGTGAACGATACGCGGGACGGGAATTTCATCTCAGACAGGCCGGGGCTGTACCCGGATCTCCTGACGCCTCTCGAAGACGGAACATGTTCTCTTCCGTGCGATATGTGGACGGCTTTCTGGATTGAGATTGAGACAAACGAGAATACTTCCGCAGGTTCATTTCCGGTCACGATAGCCGTTGAATCTGACAGGGATATGCTATACCTTAACAATATTTCCGGACAGAACGCAGATGATACAGAACATGCAGAACTTTTGAATGTTTCGGACCCTCCCTGCGAGTTACCGGAAAAGAAAACTGCTATTCTCGAAACACAGATCGACATCATCGATGCAGTGCTTCCCAAACAGCAGCTGATCGTCACCGAGTGGTTTCATGGAGACTGCATCGCGGATTATTACAAAATCCCTGTCTTCTCCGAGACCCACTGGGAATACATGCGCCGCCAGATCCGTCTGGGCGTGCGGCGTGGTCTCAATATGATCCTCACGCCGATTTTCACGCCTCCGCTGGACACAGAGCCCGGCGGCGAGCGGACCACGATCCAGCTGGTCGGCATCGAATATAAGGACGGCGTCTATTCATTTGATTTCTCTAAACTGGAACGCTGGGTCACGATGTGCCAGGACTGCGGCATCGAATATTTTGAGATGGCGCATCTCTATACGCAATGGGGCGCCGCCCACTGTCCGAAAATCATGGTCACGGAAAACGGCGTCCTGAAGAAACGCTTCGGCTGGGACAATGACGCCCTCGGTGAAGATTACCGGCAGTTTCTGAACGCCTTCCTGCCCGCCCTGACCGGCGAGCTCCGCAGGCTTGGGATCGGGGATCGGACGATCTTCCATATCTCCGATGAGCCGGATGAAGCAAGCCTTTCTCAGTATCAGGCAGCAAAAGCGCAGGTGTCCGGTCTTCTGGCCGGTTTCCCGGTCATGGACGCCATGAGCCACTACCGATATTTTACCGACGGTATCTGCGAGACGCCCATCATCGCCACCGACGCGCTGGAACCATTCCTCGCAGGCCGGCGTCCCGCCGATCTGTGGGTCTATTACTGCTGCGCGCAGAATTACCGGGTCTCCAACCGCTTCTTCGGCATGCCCTCCGCCCGGAACCGGATCATCGGCCTGCAGCTTTATCAGTACCAGGTGTCCGGCTTCCTGCAGTGGGGTTTTAATTTCTATAACTCCCAACTCTCCAGACGGCATATCGACCCGTTTGCCGTCACGGACGCGGACGGTGCGTTCCCGTCCGGCGATTCCTTCTTAGTCTATCCCGGCCCGGACGGCGAACCGCTGGAATCCCTCCATATGGCGGTCTTCTACGAGGCCCTCTGCGACCTGCGGGCGCTGCGCCTCTTAGAGCGGCTGACCAGCCGTGAGCATGTGCTCTCTCTCATGGAAGACGGACTGGACGAACCGCTCACATTTACAGCTTATCCCCGAGACGCCGAATTCCTCCTGCGGCTCAGGGAGCGGGTGAACCGGGAGATTGCGGAATATAAAACAAGAAATCCACTGAACGGACTTGTGTTCTGCGCAGACACTGCAGCGCGGAAATGACCAATCACCGCTCCAGAGGCGGCATAGGGAATAACCTCTGTCCTTCCGTCTTCTACGATTGCTCCATCATCCGGGAACCCTGCCACTCCCTCTCGACCCCAAAGGCCGGCTGAGAAGCATTTCTCAGCCGGCTCTATTTTAATGTTTAAAAGTGGGGTATATCCAACTACTTGACAATAACAGTGCCGGTTTTGTCCTCAATTCCTTCGCGCAGATACTTTTCCATCAACGCGCTGTCATTGGATACCAACGCCCCGATTTGCCCAAACGGATACTCTGATACATTGTCGCGTTTGGATAACATAAGGTCACCCTTATCCAGCACATATGTGTTGCCTGACATGATGGGCAGATTTGAACCCGCCGAAAAATCATTTCCTTCAAAACGGACAAGGCAGCCAGCCGCGCGGTAAAAGAGATTGTTCTCCAACCGGACATCGCCTGTAGACCAGAGCTCCGCAACGGTCACAGCCTCGCGGCCAAGTCCAACAGCACCAATTCCTCCATTGACCCACATATCACTGTGAGCGCGCCATCCATAAGCCGAGTTGATAAAATAGTTGTCGCGAATGGTCACGTCCTCAAACCGAAATCCGGCATCCAGCTGAAATCCGCCTGTCCAGAAATAAACCGCCGAACCGCACCGCTCGACCACGTTTCCTTCAGCAAGAATGCCCACGCGATTGAGCGTAGCCGGGTTGCCACTGCTGACAACAGCGAGGCCCTTGCTCTCGCAGTCGTGGATATAATTATGGCGGTATACTACATCGCAGGCGAACATCAGGGCGCCTCCGCCGGAAACAACGGTAGCGGGTCCGAAGGGCCTCGGATCGTACTCCTTGACCGCTCCGCCGCACCAGGCGGTTTCGCAGTTCTGATAAACAATATGGTTCTGGTTGCAGCAATCCATCCCGCTGATGGAGTAGCATCGAAAATTGATATTATCGATGGCGTTCCAGCCGTCCTGTCCGGGTTGTGCCGCCTTGGGGGAGAGTGCCAGTTCGATGGTGTCGAACACCTCTGCCGGATTGCCTGCATCGCATCTGAAATAGAGTTCTCCGGTCATCCCGCTTCCTTCAATCATCAGCGGCAGGTCACGCCCATCCAAATCGAGTTTTGTAAAATACATCAGATCGGCAAACAGACCATCTTCAAGTGTAAATTCCTCTCCATCGATGATGTATTGATGCCCGTCCCACGCAGGATATGCTTTTCGTGCGACGGTCGTGCCATTCAGTAAAATGAGCCCACAGTCAGGTGTGGCATCCTTGTACAGCCAGATCTTTCCTCCATCTACGCTCATTCCATAAAGTGTCCAGCTTGCGCTCTCCGCTGCATCAGGGACAGAACCAGATATAACGGGCTTTGGCCCATTGCCGTAGGCGGTATAGGTGACGCCACCGCGCATGATCAATTCTCCGTACCACGTCCCGCCGCGTTCAAAATACACAATATCTCCGTACTGAAGATCGGCGTCCCTCACTCTGTCCAGGGAGGCCCAGGCGGTGGAAGGGCTTTTTCCGTCGTTGGCGTCATTGCCACCGTTGGAAACATAATATTCGTTCCCTGTGTACGTTTCACCAAGAATGAGCTCGTCACTCTTCTTAAACTCCGTGGAGCTGCTGATGATTTCCTCCAGAGTATGTCCGGCTTCAGCTAAAAGACTGTCGTTCCAGTCTGTTGCATACAGTGAGTTATTAAAACTGCCTTCCTGTCTTTCGAGATAAGCCAGATACAACCGGTATACCGCTCTGACAGCTTCCCCGGAGGTTAAGCTGTCATTGTACGAAATCCCGTCGACACACTGATTAAAAAACGGTTTAAGACACAAAGATGAGGAATTCCCCATCTGATAGAACGATGCGCAGGTATAATAATCCAAGTCGGGCTTCTCACCCAGATTGAGTTCCATCTGTCCGATTTGCCTGCAGTTGGGGAAAATATCCTCCCTGGGGCTGTATTCCTGAGTGATGCCCTCGTTATTATAATAGCAGTTGATTTGATTCCAATACGCTGTCCCGATACGACCAATGCCAAGAACGCAGGCAGCCTCGTAAAGAGCAAGAATGCCGTCGTCCCTTTCCATAGCCGAAGTTTCCTTAAACGCATTGGAAGCCACGTCCTCCCAATTTGCCAACACGTCCGCCTTTGTATGCTGAATCACAGCGGAAAGCATTTCTGCGAAGCCGGAAAATGTTATGGGGTTGTCCCAACTAAGAAGAACATCGTCGGAAATCAGTCCAAGCGCCAACGCGTGTGTCAGTTCCGCTTCAGCATATTGAGCGTTTGTAAAGATCCCGTTATCCATAAGTGCCGCTGCGATGGTCTTATCAGACCCCTTTGGCACGATTTCCAGTGCGGAGGCAAATATTGTCAGAAGATCAGCACGGCACAGCTCAGCTTCATCAATCCCCTCGTTGAGCAGACCCAGGTCTTTCGCCAGCCCATACGGATCCTCCGCTTTGAAATCGGACGGAGAATACCCCAGCACTTTGAGCAGGGTGGTCAGAAACCAGCAAAGCCCCTGATCATTCTGTGCAAAATTGATGCTGCTTTCCTCAATAAGACCATTTTCATAGGCATATCCTATGTAGCTGTCGGCCCACTCAGGCGCATCTTTGAAGGGATGGCTCCATGTCCCGGAAATCGCTTCGCTCCTCCTGCCCATCAGTTGGACAATTACAGCCAGTCCCTCCGCTTTGGTGGGAACCTTGTTCAAGCCGGATTCAAGGTTCGGGATTACCTGTAAGGCCCCAAGGCCGATAAGCTCCCTGGCCAGTTCCTCCTGAAAGGCAAGATCTCGGTTTATTTCAGGTTCTGCCTCTGTCGGCTTTTGTGTGCTTTGAAAGGCGACATCCTGGTCTGTTTCGGGTTCTGCCTCCGTCGGTTTTTGCGCGCTTTGTGTCTGCGATCCGCATCCTGACAGTAAGCTCAAAACAATACACAGGATAACCGGGATAATGATTAAACTTTTTCTCATCGATTCGTCGCCCCCTTGGCAGATAGTTTAGAATATCTTCTGAAAAGCAGTTGACCTGGAATGCGTTACTTCTGCATCTGTCCGCTTTACACCAATATATTTTTCATTATAGACATCATGCAAACGATTGTCAATCGTGTATAATGCAACGCCATACGGATTCTGTTACTATTCTCTTCAATTCAGGTGCCTGCGTCCGCTTTCTCTGCCCTGGTTCCCGCGCATTCTGCTTCTGTCACTGGGCCCGCGTCCGCCGCTTCCCTTCCCCACGCTTCGATCTGAGTCAGCGCCGTATAGAGCGCGGTGTCCTCGTGCTTCTTCAGGCTGCGCAGCGTCACGCTTGTAACCGTACGCGGCCGGATCGGAAATGCCTGCACCGCACCGCTCTTCTCGAGCTTCAGATGCTCTGAACTTCCGTCAGAAAAGAACGCTTCGGCATCCGTCCACCAACTGTCATGCGGGAAATCCGCGCGAAGCGTCAGGCGCAGTTCGTCTACTGTCACCGGACGGCCGAAATCCACGGTAAGCTCTGCGGACAGATCCTGATTATTGCTCCACGCCTGATAAGGCCAGAGCATATGGGCGTTGTTCTCGAAAATGCCGTCAATCGCCGTTCGCGGCGCAAATCCCGGGCTTACTGCCTTAACATTAGAGGTAGCGTGCGGATAAAAGCCTGTGTCCTTTCCATTCCCCATGGGACCCTGACCGTAGAATTCATGATCATAGGGATTGAAAGCCAGATTACGCCTGACGGCGATCTCCTTCGGTGAGGCCAGCCGGGCGCGGACGATGTGGCAGCTGCCTGAAAAGCTTTTTGGACTGTACGGTATCGGAGCCGTCTTTTCTCCAAACGGCACGGGAAATACGATTCGCCGCTGGGCAACGTAGACGAATGTCTCCGGCATCGTGTCTTCAAACTGGACAAAGCAATAGACGCCCGGCTCCATCACCTCTATGGTGATCAGATCCCCAGGCTGGTACTCGCTGTTATAGACGGCGCTCACCCGCCCGGGCGCGCAGGCGGAGAGCAGAATCCCTGCCCTCTTTGATCGCAATATACTCCATAATCCACTCCTCATCGAATTTGTTTTCTTTCACATCTTTTAAGCGTTACGCTTTACCAGATAAACAGTTCCTTTCCCTTCAGCTTCATGATCGCTTCGATAAAGTAATAGTCGCCGTAGATGATGGGCACCTCGGTATTTGTGCCGGTGGGATCATGATAGAAGAAGGTTCCGCCGTCCACGATGGAGTCCTGCGCGGGATCCCAGTTACAGAACTTCGCATCACAGGCCCTGAGGATCCGGATGGCTGCCTTCGTGTAAAGTCCCTTTTCGTACTCTCCCACCTGGTCGGCCAGCGTTAAAAGCCCGGCGGCGGTGATCATGCCGGCCGTGGAATCGTATTTGACAGGCTCCTCAGGGGCGCGGTAGTCCACAAGCGGCAGCCAGTCGTTGACAGCCAGGTTCGAAATGCAGTACTGGGCGCACAGCTTCGCGGTATTTAGGAAGCTCTCGTCACTGGTGTGTATGTAGCTGAGGGTAAATCCGTACACGGCCCAGGACTGTCCCCGGGTCCAGGAGGAACCGCTGCCGTAGCCCTGCCCGCCGGGATTATCCAGGAATTCACCGGTTTTGGAATCGAAAATAAGAATGTGGTTGCAGCTTCCGTCGGGGCGCACAATGTATTTCTGCGCCGTTTTCGCGTGAGCGACAGCGATATGCTCATAGCGCGGATCGCCAAGCTCCTTCGCCGCCCAGTAAAGGATCGGAATGTTCATCATACAGTCGATGATCATCCAGCCGCTGACCTCATGCCCCGCCCAAAGGCCGTTGTTCCACGCCCGGATGTAATTTCCCGCCGGATTAAACCGTCCGGCCAGGATATTGGCGGCGTGAAGGCCGGTTCTGCGGGACTCGGGATTGCCTGTTTTCCGGTAATTGGCTACCGACGACGGGAGAAACAGAAATCCGATATCGTGATCGAGACTGTCATAGGTAACCAGCAGCTCTTTCAGCCGCTCCTCTACGCCCTCGGCGGCGCTGCGGTACACCTCATCGCCGGTGGCGCTGTACATCTGCCACAGCATCCCGGGCCAGAAGCCGTTTGTCCAGAAGCCAAGACCGCCCTGCATGTCCAGATCATGATACTTGCCGTCTCTGGTGGTATAGGGGATCATGGTTCCTACCCGCTCCGCTTCCGCCTTCATCTTGACGGTCAGCTTTTCATACACCTCATTCAGCCATGCCTGATCCTCCGGCGGCAGGACATACGGCCCGCTCTCCGCCGCCGTCTTCTGACGGGTCAGTTCCGGATTGCCAAAAATGTCGTTTGCCATGTTGCTCCTCCTTCTCCGATTTGAATAATGAGAACTTTGTCACAGAGTTACTCTTTATGGATTATACCACAAAAAACAGCCGCCTGTTAGCACAAACAGGTGGCTGAGTGGATAAACGCATATTTATCTGAACTGATTTTTCTCCCGGTACTCCTGCGGAGACATGTGCATCACAGACCCGAATACACGGGCAAAGTAATTTGTATCCTCATAGCCCACATAACCGGCGATATCCCGTATCCGGAGGCGGCTGTCCGCGAGAAGCTCCGCCGCCTGTTCACAGCGGGCCCTGGCGATATACTGCTTGATCGTAAATCCAGTCTCCTCCTTGAACAGACGGACGAACCGCTGGCGGGAAACGCCAGCCGCGGCGCACAATTCGTCCACCGTCACCGGATCGCTCAGATGAACCTCCATATACTGGATCGCCCGCCGTACCTTAGGGGATTGTCCTTTCCTGTGATTCTCCCTGACGGCAGCGCAGAACGCGGCTATGTATTGTCTGATCAGTTCTGTCAGGCGGCCGCTGTCTGTTACCGCGTGCATTTTCTGGGCATACTCCTGACTCAGGGCGTCCACCAGAACAGGCACAAGTCCGGCCTGAAGGGCGGCGTGACGGATCAGCGTACGGATCATACTGGCCCCGGCGATCTGATCCCCTAAACTGTCCGACATAAATTTAAGTCCCTTCGACCAGCGGCATAGATCCGAGTAGACCCGGAGCGCCTGAGCGGTACGCCCCTGCCGTACCGCGTCCATCAGCTGATCTTCCAGCTGATAGCGGCGTTCAACCACAGATAATTCCTCATACGTTTCGGAAATCTCCGGCTTCATATCCTCCAGACGCCGGATTTCGGTGTCCAGATGCTCGATCTCCCGGGGCGGATTGCCGACAGTATGAACCAGAAGCATCGTCGCCGCGCTCACGGCGCACTCGTCTCCGACGACGGGCAGAGAACAATAATAGTTCTTAAACGGGAGGAACGCATTCTCCTTCGCCCCCACGGCAGACAGGCGTCTGCGCGCCTCGCCATCCTTCCATGCTGCGGTTACGTAAGGGCCAAGAACAATCCAGTTTGGCTCGATCAGGATGAACACACAGCGGGTTTGCAGGACGTCGCTTGCCAGATAGATCCTGTCCGGTCCTTTCTTTGCGAAAAGATCCAGAAGACCCGCCGCGGTATAAAGCGGCTGCTGCGCCGCCATAAAGCAGAAGCGTCTCTCGAATTCTGCTGCCGCGTCATGGGCTTTTGGCCCGCAGACCGTCATAGACAGCCCGCTAAGTTCCGGGATCATGACCATCGCGTCCCGGATAAAATGCGGGAGGTTCGACGCTTCCGGCAGGTCTTCCCGCACCATGCCGCGTTCATTTTCTTCCATCCGTAAGAACCACCCCCAGCGCCTCATTCAAAAGCTCCGTCCCCGGCACCACGAACCGCCCGCCGGCGATGATGGGCAGCTTCTCTCCTGCCGCCGTCACGCCGTAGATCTCGCCGATCTCCGGGTAAGGGATCGTGATGTCCGTGTGGCAGTTGAAATACGCATTCTCCGGCTCCTCATGCCGCAGGGCCGAGCACTCGTTCTCCCTTGCGATCACTTCTTTGCCGTCGGGATTATACATGGGCGAATCCTCCGCGCGGCTGTAGCAGGTATCGCCCACCGCGAAATGCGGTCCCATTTTCTCCACGATCAGGATCGGCAGACGGTCGATGATACCGAACCGTCTGGCCATGGCGTAGGCCACGGTGTTCGTGCCGATGGCAAACTCCCCGATGGGAAGCGTGTCGTGGTTCTGCAGGATCATCTGCTTTATGAGCTTCTTGTTCTCCGCCGGGTCGTCAAAATTCGTGCAGCTGTAATCCGTGATCTTCCCGTCCGCGAATTCCATATGCAGGTTCTTAAACTGGAACTCGCCGATATAGACTCTGCTGACCTCCAGTACGCCCCCGGTTCCGGTAAGCACCGGGGAAGTAAATACCTCGCCCAGCGGGATATTCACGTCCGCCACGCAGTTCTCGAAATTCGTCTGCGCCGACGGGTCGGAAAGCTGATGCAGCATTACCTTCATATGGGTGTGATTATCTCCGGCGCCGGTGACGATCACATGCTCCGCCTGATCCAGACGGTCAACGATATTCTGCTGGATCTTCTTGTACAGCTCATAATCCAGCGTATTGATGCGGATGGTCTCCGCGAATATTTCCTCGAAATCCGGGCCTATAGACGGCTTCGGGAACGCGATGATCGTAAAGCTGGTCTCATCGCTGGGGATATACTTTTCCCGCAGCAGAGCCGCCGCGCCCGCCGCCGCAACCTTCAGTTTCTCCTGCTTCTCCGTAAGCGCCCACGCCTCCGGCCTGTTCACAGGCTCAAAACCGGCTTCTCCGAAAGTCTCGATGACCGCCGGTCCCGCGTAATCTGCGCACTGCTTCTGATACGTCTCATAGACCGTGCCAAGCACCGCCTGCCTCCGGTCCGTATACGCCTTCTGGTAATAGACCGCGCTGTCGAAACGGTGGTCGTAATCATACTGCCGATTGGGGGATGTCCCGTGATAGCCGGCCCTGCGGCCGCCCTGCCGGTCCATGGACCAGACGCCGCCGCGATAGATAATCACATCCAGCCCCATGGCAGTAAAATTCTCGATCGCCTTCTTCACCATCCGCTCGTAGCCCAGCTCATAGACCACGGCCACGCTTTTCTTCTTCGACAGATCCACATTCATGACGGTAAAGCCTATCCGATAGCCTTCCGTGTAGGTATCCGCCATGCAGTTGATGGTCTCCTGCGGCAACGAATTCATGAACCGCGCGATCTTAAGCTCCTCCTCGGACACATATTCCCCATAGAAATAGAGGTACCGGAGATCCGACAGATCCGCACCCGTCACGATGTCTTTCGCAAATGGCAGCGTGGGATCCACCTGTTCCCGAAGCCGATACTCCGCCGTCAGATCCGAGTAATCGCTGATAAACCAGTAGATCGTCTCCCGGATCCGCTCCGGCGCGGGAAGTTCCTCCTCCTCGAACATATTGTAGATCTCGATGAACAGTTCATTTAAAATGGTCAGCTCCGTCAGCCGGCACTCATGGGCAAATACGATCTGCCCGCGGATCTCAGACAACAGGTAAGAAAGCAGCTTCCCGTAGTCCTCGCCCAGCTGCGCAGCCGCATAGGAAGGATTTGCATAGCTCGTATCATAGTTTGCAGGCAAAATGTCATGATACAGCATATCATTGATCTGCTGAAGGCGACCGATCGACCAGTTCCGGAACGCCCCCATGTCGTTCATCTCATACATCTCCGCCACGAACGTCATAAATCCTGCCGCCGCCTTAAAATACGCCCGGAACGGCTCCGGTACCGTCTCCTCCGTCCGGATCAGGCGGAGACGCTCGACGGAAAGCTCGTACCGCTCCCGCACGGATTCATTTTCCTCCTGCCAGAATTCACGATAATCCATCCCTGATACCTCTTTTCCGCTGAAATTCACAGTCATTCACGAACCCATATTTTTCCATCAAAATTCGCGATTCACCGTGACCTGTATATGCACCCTTTATAGTCCCTGCGTCCCGATCACTAAAATCGCGATCCACGCAAGAAGCAACGCTGCCGCAAGAACAATTCCGATTTTGGACAAGATCCCGTTGGTTTCCCGCTCGCGCAGGGCGCAGATATGGTAAATGAACGCCGCCAGACCGCAGATCATGCTGCAGAGCGCCGGGCCGCCCGCCGAAAACGGAACCTGCCCGTATGTGTCATAGCCAAGATAGAGGCAATATCCGCCAAGCACAAGGGCGATCACCGTCAGAACCATGCCTATGATACTCCGCCCGGAAATCGGTTTGCGCACATAGGACACCCGACTGGCGGCCGCCTCTTTCTGTTCCCTGATATTCCGTTCCTTACGCTCCTGCCTGGCCCTAAGCGCCTCCCGCTCCTCTTCGGACATGGCGCGCCGTTTAGACCCGAATCTGTTGTTACTCTGACCCGCCACCTGACTTCCTCCTCATCCACATCCGCTGGCCGATCCAATGCAGCAGATAGCCGATCAGCCCCCCTGCCGTATTCAGGATCAGATCATCCACATCAAAGCTTCCCACCTTCGTGACAAGCTGCGTACACTCGATACAAAGGCTTAAAATGAAGGTGAGAAACACTGTCTGAAAAAAGCCCCCTGCCTTCTCGCTGACCACCGGAAGAAAAAAAGCAAAGGGAATAAACGCAAGAATATTCCCTGCCAGATTGACGAACACCGCCCGAAATCCCAACTGTTCAATATTCCCGTAAAACCGCCGTATCTCTTTAAACGGTTCCAGATTATAGGCATAACCGTCGCCGAGACTTCCGCCCCTCCGGTAAGTCTCGGAAAACAGCACCAGATAAATCAGCACGGACAGGTACAGGAAAAACACCACAAGGACGCGCCTCTGGTTTTTCGTATATTTTAAAAACATATTTGTGCTCCAGTCTAAGCCGTCACGGCAGATGCAGTAACCACGCTTCGGCGCCTTTTTCTGCATCACGAAGAAATCAGAACGTCAGCTCTGATTTTCTCTTAAGCAAAACCGCCCCACTGACGATCGCCACGATCCCGGCGCTGAGTCCCGCCACGATCATGATAATGCCAACCGCAATATTGGCCGCTCCGGTATTCCTCATTGTTCTATAGATCTTCTCCATCATTCTTTTCCCTTCTGCATACTCCCATGCATCCGCGATTTCGATTCCAACGTTTCAGGACGGCTCTGCGTTCCTGTCCATCATCCATTTCCGGCATATTGATCTGTTGACGTTATCCCCTGCGCCGGTTTTCATTTCGCGCCGTACTGTTCATAATATGCGTCGATCGCCGCTTTCAATGTATCGTCGATCACGATCCGTCCCTGACACTCCCGGTTATACAGATGCTCCACCACATCTGCCATCGTCACGATCGCGTTGGCCTCGATGCCGTAAAGCTCTTTGATCTCTTCCAGGGCGCTCTTCTCTCCCTTGCCCCGCTCCATGCGGTTTAAGGACACCATCAGGCCCACGATCGTCACGTCGCCCTGGGCCTTCAGGATCGGAAATGTCTCCTCGATGGACTTGCCGGAGGTGGTCACATCCTCGATGATAACGACCCGGTCGCCGTCCTGCAGCTTGCTGCCCAGCAGGATTCCGGTGTCGCCGTGATCCTTCACTTCCTTGCGGTTGGAGCAGTAACGGATCTCCTTGCCGTACATCTCATGAAAGGCAATCACCGTCGCCACGCTCAGCGGAATGCCTTTGTAGGCAGGTCCGAAGAGCACGTCGAAATCATCGCCGTAATGCTCGTGGATCGCCTCCGCGTAGTAACGGCCCAGCCGCATCAGCTGGGATCCGGTCACATAGGCGCCCGCGTTCATAAAGAATGGGGATTTCCTCCCACTTTTCAGGGTAAAATCGCCGAATTTCAGCACATTGCTCTCCACCATGAACTCTATAAATTCCTGTTTGTACTTTTCCATCTCCACAATTCTCCTTTTATTATCTTGCTGCAATTCTCTGTGCTTCGCGAGTTATTCTTCTGCTTCTTTAATATTCTTTTATCCAGCCTAACTGCAGCTTTCTTTGCTCAAAACTGCATCGTCTGCTAATAACCGACTGACGATCGCTCTTCTCCGCACAAGATCTTATCAGATTCCTTACATGCTGCTCCGACTTTATATCACCTTATCGCGCCGATCAGTTCTTTCACATCGGCGATCCCATATTTTTCCATATACTTTTCAATTCCTTCCACGATCTCCACGG
>CANREE010000022.1 GCA_947629545.1 uncultured Lachnospiraceae bacterium
GCCTTCACGCCTGATTAAAATACTTTGTGTGATCTCATTTTTGCTCTTGACAAGAGGTCACTTCATAACAGCAAGCCGGAAGTGGGCGAACAGGCTACTCGTCCCGTATATTCCCCTTCTTCACATTCTCATCGATCAGCCCCATGGCAAACTCGCTGATCTCCTTCGAACCCCGCGCCGTCGTCTTGTGGCGGCCTTCCACCTGAGAGCGGCAGACGCCGTGTTCCCGCCAGTCGGCGCCGCCGTTGGAATTGTTCAGAAGAAGCGGCTGAAGATTGTCCATCGTATGGGCAAAACGCGCCTCTGGCGTCGCGTAAGTCTCAAACTCCTCGAACAGGCCGCGCAGTTCCCTGCGCTGTTCGTCCGGCAACAGTCCGAAGATCCGCTCCGCGGCCTTCTCCTCCCGCTCCTTCTGGGTCGCCAGCCCCTGCGCGTCATAGGCATAGGTATCCCCCGCATCGATCTCCACGATATCGTGGATCAGCGCCATCATCATGGCCTTCGCCAGATCGAACTCCTCGTTGGAATACTCCCGCAGAAGCCAGATCATGACCGCCATGTGCCACGCGTGCTCTGCGTCGTTCTCCCGGCGTCCGTGACCACTTAAATGGGTCTGGCGGAGGATATTCTTCTCCTTGTCGATCTCAAGAATAAACTGCAGCTGTTTCTCAAAACGTTCTCTGTCCATGCGCTTTTCTCCGATTTATTTTCGTATCATTATTTGCAGCCGCCCTCCGGCGGAAAATGCCGCCACAGGTTTCAGCTTTACAAAAAGCCGCCGCAGGTCTACAATAAAAGCACCAAACAGGAGGAAACTAATATGTTAAAGACTCGAATCTGGATGAGCTGTCTTGGCGTCGTCATCTGCGGCGTCAGCGTCGGAATGTTCCGCACCGCAGCTCTGGGCGTGGATCCGTTCCAATCGCTCATGAGCGGCTTAAACAGTGTGATCCCCTTAAGCTTCGGAACGCTTTACGTGGCCGCCAACGCCGTACTGCTCCTGTTCTCCCTGGTCTTCGACCGGCATAAGATCGGCCTGGCCACGCTAATCAACCTGACGCTTCTGGGCTACGCGGCGGAATACTCGCAGTTGCTCTTCGAAGCCCTGCTGCCGGGCCTGACATTTCCGGCAAACCTCCTTCTGCTGGCCGTCGCCCTCGTCGTCATGTGCTTCGGCTCCGCTCTCTATTTCAACGCCGATCTGGGCGTTTCCACCTACGACGCCGTGTCTCTCATTTTATCGGAGAAACAGACGCGGGTCAGCTTCCGCGTTTGCCGCGTCGCAAGCGACCTCGTCTGCGTTCTGCTCGGCGCGCTGCTCTGCCGCGTCTCCGGCATGAGCCTGATGGAGATCACCGGCGTCGTCGGTATCGGCACAATGCTGACCGCCTTCTGCATGGGTCCGCTAATCAGCTTTTTCTCTGACCGGCTGCCGCTGCGGAGGGAGAAGCCGCGTACGTCCTGATGCAGATAAACTGCTGTTCAGGTACCCGCCTTTGCTTTCTCAATCACTTTCCTGTACGGCATCAGCATCCCCTCATTCATCTGATTGCCCATCTTCTTCATGACCGCCGGCTGGGACAGAAGCGCTCCCACCAGGTACATCTTGACGACAGTCCCTTTCTTCTTCTGCGGGAAATCATACTGGCCGTGTGCCTTGTAGAACTGATGGTCCGCCTTCATCATGCCCTGCATCAGGTAGATCAGGTCGCGGAATATCTTCATGCCGCCGACGCCGTAGAAATTCTGCGGCTCCGCGTAGCGGCGCTTAATGGCGTAGGTCAGATTCGCCGCCATCTGATCAATGGCATGATCCGGGTCTGTCTCGTCCGTGGCTACCCCGGCCAGATAATTGCCGCCCACCTGGGCGCGGCCCTCGACGATCATCTGCAGGTTGAACTCCTGACTGTAGCTGCCGCTGACCAGATACCCCATGGGCATCCCCATAGTCACGGTGCGATGACCGTTACAGAACTGCCGGTCGTCGTACATCTTAAAGACCGGTCCCATGGAATGGTCCTGAATGGAAAATGCATACACGATGGCCTGGGCCGTCTGGATATGATTTCTAAGATACTCGTCAAAGCCGTCGATATAGACGCATTTGCCGGAAGTAGCGCAGTGGAAACAACCCAGACAGCCACCTTTAAACGGATACTCCCGCAGGTTGACGATCCGGCTGGCCAGCGGAAGCACCGCCCGGAAACGGGCGATCATGGCCGCAAGCTGCCTGTCGCCGGGAGCGCAGTCGGTGACAATGACTACGTCGCCGGGTTTGTCCGAAACAGCCGGCCCAGCCGCATCTCCCACGGTTCCAACCGCTTCTGCTGCTTTCGCTTCTGCAGAAACTGTCTTATCCGTCGAAACGGAAGCATCCGCAGCAGTCTCACCTCCCGGCACCGTCACCGCCGCATGCCTCGCCGGCGCCTGCGGCGCCGGAGCCGGCTCATAGATCCCTTTCTTCATCTGCCAGATCACATGATCGAAGAACGCAAGCGCCTCCTTCTGCCCCTTCGGCGTCGTCAGGTCGTCCATATCCGCCGACAGTCCGCGGATGAATTTCATGCCCATATCCTGACAGTTGTCCTGGATATACCGGTGGGCCGTCACATCGTAGAAATGCTTCGACGTGGTAATCTGGGTCGCGTATTTCCCGGCCACAGGTGCATCGGACTCCTTCAGAAGTCCGATAAACTTATGCAGCTGGCTGGGCGCGATAAAGGTATAGACCGGGTAGGAAAATACCAGAAGATCCGCCCATTCGACCGCCTCTTTGATCTCCGAGAAATCTCTCTCCAGCGCCCGGACACGCTGCCCCACATGAATGACCTGAAACTGATGCTTCGGCCGCTTTACTTCCAGATAAAGCGATGTCTGAAGCGTGATGCTGTACTGCCCTTTGGGACTTCCGTTCAAGATCAGAATATTCATAAGCCCTGCCCCTCTCTCTTTTTCCGTATTCCGCCGGAGGATATGCTCCCTCCGGGGGAATGCGCACGGTTCGGTCTGGTGTTTTGTCCTCTCTTCGTTCGGACACCGAATCGGCGCAGGTATCATCTCTGACGAGATTATACCATTTCTATCCTCTTTCGTCGAGTCCGGCGGCGCATGTATACAGAATTTCCTTTAATATTTTTATAAATTCTTTAAGGAAAAAGTACAACACTTCCCCGCAGGAAACGGTACAATAAAAATATACAATATTTCCATAAAATCAGTCTGCCCGTTCGTATCTTACACAGAGACGCAATGCGGGAGGCGTGCCGCCGGCGCATTTTCCCGCATACCGGTGCAACAAAGACAATCGTATGACGGCCGTCGCGCCGGCGTACGAAGCCACACCAAAAGGGAGGGAACCATTTATGAAGAAAACACTTCGCACCGTTACAGCTTTCTTACTGATTCTGCTTCTTGTCACTGCAACCGTCGCAGCCTGCGGCGGCAATTCCGGCAGCAGCACGAGCGCGCAGGACAGCTACATAGCCATGACCACTGCGGCCGCCATGGACAGCTACTCCTATGGATATGACGGAGCCGCCATGGCCCCGGCCGCCAACTACGCCATGGAAACCGTCGCGGAAACCGCCGCCTGGGCGGCGGAAGAAGAAAAATGGGGCGGCGAATCCGGCGGGAGCGCTTGCGACAGCGACTCATCCGCCCTCACTGGCGAACCGGCACCCGCTGCCGGTACTTCAAATTCGGGAAGTGCCGCGGTCGCCAAAGCTGCGCGCAAGCTGATCCGCACCGTGAACCTGAACGTGGAGACCACGGAATTTGACAATCTTCTCACCGGCATCCGTCAGTTCGTAGACGCCTGCGGCGGTTATATCGAACAGTCCGACTTGTCCGGCAAGAGCATTTCCGGCGGCAGCGGCAGGCGCTACGCCTCTATTACCGCCCGCGTGCCGTCCACCCAGGTGGACGCATTCCTCAGCCAGATGAATGAGAAGAGCAATATAACCTACCGCTCGGAGAACGTCCAGGATGTGACGCTTCAGTACACCGATATCGAGAGCCGCAAGAAGTCCCTGACCATCGAGCAGGAGCGACTGTGGGAGCTTCTGGAGAAGGCCGATTCCCTGGACGCGGTCATCGCGCTGGAAGAGAGGCTCTCTGAGATCCGCTACGAGCTGGAACGGTTCGAGTCACAGCTCCGTACCTATGACAATCAAGTAGACTACAGCACCGTCTACATCAGCATTGACGAGGTGGCCGTCTTCACGCCCACCGAACCGGATTCCGTCATGACCCGCATCCAGAAAGGCTTCACCCGCAACTTAAAGAACGTGGGAAATGGATTCGTAGACTTCTTCGTATGGTTCGTGTCATCCCTGCCGACGCTTCTGGTCTGGACGGTATTGATCGTGATCATCGTATTAATCGTGCGCGCGCTCATAAAGCGCTTTCGCAGAAACGGCCCGCATATAGCCAGACGGGCGAAGCTGCCGGAGAAGAAGCAAAAAACTGACGATACACCGGCACAGGTACAGATGCCGACAGATGCGCAGCCGACGACGCCTCCAGCCGAAGACGCACAATCGCAGAACGACCCGTCATCTGACACTTCTTCGCAGTCATAATCAGGCTCAGGGGAACACCCTCTGATATGATATCCATATAAATACGAGCAGAATGTCACTTGCTCCCTGCTCACATGGAAATTAAATTTCCGCCTGTATGATGAAATCCATACAGGCGGAATTCTTTATTAAAGGTCTCTCAAAAAATCTAATTTACACGATAATCGCAAAAAAACACCCAAAACCTTCACTGAAACGCAAAAAAAGAGTTGACAAATCCTCATATTCAAGAGATAATATCTTTGCTTGGTTATCGCTTTACCATGGTAGAGTGATAAAGCAATAAAGTATAATATAACTACTGCAACATTAACAGCGGCTGCGCCTGCGCCGTGGAACCGACCGTTCCCGGCCCGCCCGCCAACCATGAGGAGGATACGATTTATGAAAAGATCTGTGAAAATGAAAGCGATCGCGCTGGCCCTTGCCGCGGCCGTCACAGCGCTTACCGCCTGCGGCGGACAGGGCGCTTCTGGTGGAGCGGGAACTTCCGCCGCCGCGTCCAACCGTCTGGAGGAGATTCTTCAGCGAGGTTACATGGAAGTCGCCACAGAGCCGTATTTTGCGCCCCAGGAATTCATCGATTCGTCCAAGGAAGGCGACGAGCAGTATGTGGGCTGCGACATTGAACTGGCCAAATACATAGCCGATAAGCTGGGCGTGGAGCTGCGCATCGTTCCGCTGGAATTTGCGGCGGTGTTAAGCAGCGTCACGGAGGGCAAATACGACATGGCTATCTCTGCGCTGGCCTATACCCCGGAGCGTGCGGAAGCCATGAATCTGTCCGACGGATATCACTTTGAAAGCGAAGTTTACGGTCTTCTGGTCCGTGAGGAAGACATTGACAAATATCCGGATCCCGAGTCCCTGGCGGACGCTGTGATCGTGGCCCAGAGCGGCTCTCTGCAGGAGAATCTGGTGAACGATCAGGTCCCCGCCTATAAGGAACTCAAGCGGGTCTCCGCCACCACCGACGGTTTCCTGATGGTTCAGGAAAATAAAGCCGACGTGGCCGCCACCGAGATCGCTACAGCGGAGCTCTACGCCGCAGCCAACCCGGGTCTGGCCATCGCCAACAATTTCCGTTTCGTGATCGATCCCAGCACCAGCGGCACCCGTATCGGCATGCCCAAGGGCGAGGACGAGCTGACGGCGAAGATCAATGAGATCATCGCCGAGGTCATCGAGCAGGGACTGTACGAGAAATGGTACGCGGAATATACGGAATACGCGTCCAGTCTGGGAATCGACTAAAATGATGCGATGCAAAGCAACTGCATATACGTGCTGCCACATCGCATTTCGGTGATACGAGCAGAGCGTCACCGGCGCTCTGCCCGCATGGAAATACACATAAGCCGTTGCCGCGCACAATACAACAGACAAACATTAATCCGCCGGGCGTACATACCTGCCGGCGGATAGTGCAGTCATGACAGAAAGGGATTAACCGCACCATGTTTCTGGAAAATATGATCAAAATCTGGCAGCGATACGACTACGTATTCATCAACGGCCTGTTCGGAACGCTCTGGCTGGCCCTGATCACTGTGGTCGTCGGCACCATTTTAGGCACCTTCGTGGCGCTGATGCGGCTGTCGCGCTCCAAGATCCTGTACGCCATCACCGGCGTCTATATCGAGGTGCTGCGCGGCACGCCGATCCTTCTGCAGCTGTATTTCTTCTGGCTCCTACTGCCGAAGATCGTGCCCATCACCATGTCGGACACGGCCTGCATCATCGTGGCCCTGATCGTCAATAGCAGCGCCTACGTGGCCGAAGTCATCCGCGCCGGGATCCAGGCGGTGGACAAGGGCCAGACCGAGGCCGCCAAGAGCCTGGGCATGTCCGACCGGAACATGATGCAGCATATCATTCTCCCACAGGCCATCAAGAACATCCTTCCGGCCCTGGGCAATGAATTCATCGTCATGGTCAAGGAAACCTCCCTCGCCTCCGTCTTCTTCGTTGGCGAGCTGATGACGGCTTACAAGACGGTGCAGTCCACCACGTTCCTGGCGCTGCCGTCCCTGACCATCGCCGGACTCATTTATCTCATCGTCACCTTCGTGCTGACCAAGCTCTTAAAGCTGCTGGAAAGGAGGCTTAAGGCCAGTGACTAAACAGGTTCAGGACCAGGTCATCATCCGTGTGGAAGGCCTGTCCAAAAGCTTCGGAAAACTCCATGTATTAAAGAACATCGACCAGCATGTAAATCTGGGCGAGGTTGTTTCCATCATCGGCCCCAGCGGCAGCGGCAAGAGCACGTTTCTGCGTTGCCTGAACCTGTTGGAGATGCCGGAGGAAGGCCATATCTGGTTCGACGGCGTGGACATCGCCGACAAGAAGGTACGGAACGCGCGGCGTTTCCGCCCGTTCTCCCGCGGCAGCGTCATCGACATCGACAGGCACAGGCAGAAAATCGGCATGGTCTTCCAGCATTTCAATGTATTTCCCAATCTGACGGTGCTGGAAAATATCACCATCGCGCCGACGCTTGAGAAGAAGATTCCGAAGGCCCAGGCTATTGCCAGAGCGGAAGAACTTCTCGACAAAGTGGGACTTCTGGATAAGCGGGACGAGTATCCCCGTAAGCTGTCCGGCGGCCAGAAGCAACGTCTGGCCATCGTCCGGGCCCTGGCCATGGAGCCGGAGGTGATCCTGTTCGACGAGCCCACCAGTGCCCTGGATCCGGAGATGGTAAAGGATGTGCTGACTGTCATTAAAGATCTGGCGGAAAGCGGCATGACCATCGTCATCGTGACCCATGAAATGGGCTTCGCCCGGGAGGTCAGCGACCGGGTGCTGTTCATGGAGGACGGCCAGATTGCTGAGGAGGGCACGCCGGAGGAGATCTTCGGGAATCCAAAGAACCCGCGGACGGCGGAATTCCTAAGTAAGGTGCTGTAATGTGTTCCTGCGAAGGTTCGTACCCCGCAGGATACATTTTCGGGAAATTAAGAAATAAGTAATCGTACGGCGTTTGCCGCTTCCAATGCCAGACAGAAGAGCGGCAGCGCCGTTTTCCGTTATAAACCGATAAACAGGAAAAATCATTGATGACGCTGTCTTATACATGATGTATGAATCATGTTCTGAATAACGATACATAACTGCCGGCAGCAGTTCGGCAGTCAGAAAGGAGTAATCCAGGTATGACCGATCTGCAATTTATTGAACAATCTGTCGCCCGCCGCGAGGCCATGATCCTCGACGCCAACGACAAGATCTGGAGCTACGCGGAGCTTCCCTACGAGGAGTACAAGTCCTCAGCTCTCCTCTGCGATATTCTGGAAAGGGAGGGCTTCGCCGTAAAAAAAGGCGTGGCCCATATTCCCACCGCCTTCATCGCCAGATACAGCCGCGGCACCGGCCGTCCCGTCATGGGCATCCTGGGCGAATTCGACGCGCTGGCGGCCTTAAGCCAACAGGCGGCCACGCCTTCCAAATCACCGGTCGTCTCCGGAGCCCCCGGCCACGGCTGCGGCCATAGCTGTCTGGGCACCGGCGCACTGGCGGCCGCGCTGACCGTCAAGGATTATCTGGACGCCTATGAAAAGGACGGAACTATCATCTATTACGGCTGCGCTGCTGAAGAAGGCGCAGGCGCCAAGCAGTTTATGGCCAGAGACGGGCTTTTCGACGGCGTGGATTTCGTCTACACCTGGCATCCGGCCTCCCGCAATGAAGTCCAGCAGCACTGCAGCGTGGCGATCATGGGCGCCAATTTCGAGTTCTTTGGCCGTTCCGCCCATGCCGGCGGCAGCCCCCATCTGGGCCGCAGCGCGCTGGACGCGGCAGAACTGATGAGCGTGGGCGTCAATTACCTGCGGGAGCATATGATCGACCAGGCGCGCGTCCATTACGCTTACGTGGACGCGGGCGGAACCTCTCCTAACGTGGTTCAGGATCATTCTCTGGTCAAATACGAGGTCCGCGCCCCCAAAGTCCATCAGATGAAAGAACTCTTCGAGCGCGTCGTCAAGGTGGCCCGCGGGGCGGCTATGATGACCGAGACCGAGATGAAATACGAGATCACCATGGCATTCTCCGACTATATGTCCAATGACGTTCTGGGCCGCTTCGCCACGCAATGCATGATGGAAGTGGGCGCCCCTCAGTGGGATGACGACGACTACGCCCTGGCGAAGGCATTTCTGGAATCCTACGATCCGGTAACGCTTGACGCTATCAAGGCGGAAATCGCCTCCAAATACGAAAAGGAGGACACCGGCGCTCTTCCCGCACAGAAATACAGCGCGGAACAGCTGGATGCACTTCTGGCGAAGCCGCTGGACGCGGAAATCCATCCCTACAAGGACGGCCCGCACCCCTACGAATCCGGCTCCACCGACGTGGGCGACGTGGGATACGCGGTTCCGACCCTGAACCTGAACGTTGCTACCTGCTGTCTGGGAAATGTCGGCCACACCTGGCAAATGACCGCCCAGTCCTGCAGTTCTCTGGGCCACAAGGGGCTGCTGACCGCCGCAAAGATGCTGGCGCTCTGCACCGTCCGCACCATGCAGTCACCGGAGACCATTGCCGCAGCGTGGGAAGAATTCCGGGCAAAGACCGGCGGCGTCTATCATTGCCCGCTGCCGGATACCGTAATGCCGCCGGTGGGGAGATATTAAAACGACAATGCAAGCAGAGCGTCACCGGCACTCTATTCTCAATAAAATAACAACAGGCAGTAACCATACCGAGATATCCCTCCGGTGTGATTACTGCCTGATTTCATTTATGTTCATCTACTGCAAATTTAAGTTTAAGTTCTATGCATTCCGCAGCGGAAATTCTACGCGTCCTGCGACGGTATCCCGGTAGCTCCGCTCTGCTCCGGCGCCCCAGGCACCGCTTCTGCCGGCGCTCCCTGCGCTGCACCGGCTGTATCGGCCGTACCAACCGCATCCACCTTACCGACCGCTTTCGCCGTACCGGCTATACCAGCTGCTTCCGCCATACCAGCCGCATCCGCCGTGCCGCCTGCCGCAGTCGCCGTCCTCTTCGCCTGGATCCGATGCAGAATATCCATAAATTCCTTACCGGTGATCGTCTCTCTCTGGATCAGGAACTCCGCGATCTCATCCATAGCGTCCCGGTTCTCACGCAGAAGCCGCTTCGCTTCCGCGTAAGCCTCCTTCAGCATCCGCATGACTTCCTGATCGATCTCCGCCGCCGTAGCCTCGCCGCAGTTCAGCACCATGCGTCCGCTTAAGTACTGATCCTCCTGCGTCGCCAGTCCGATCAGTCCGAACTTCTCCGACATACCGAACTGGGTCACCATAGCCCGCGCGATCTTCGTCGCCTTCTCGATATCATTGGCTGCGCCCGTGGTCACCGTATCGAAGACGATCTCTTCCGACGCTCGTCCCGCCAGACTGACCACCAGCATGGCCCTTAACTCTTTCTCCGAATTCAGATACTTCTCTTCCTCCGGCACCTGCATCACATAGCCCAGCGCGCCCATGGTGCGCGGCACAATGGTGATCTTCTGCACCGGCTCCGCGTCCTTCTGCAGGGCGCTGACCAGTGCGTGGCCCACCTCGTGGTAGGAAACAATCCGACGCTCCTCCTTGCTGAGAACGCGGTCTTTCTTCTCCTTGCCCACCAGAACCACTTCCACGGCCTCGAACAGATCCTTCTGGCTCACCGCCTGCCGTCCGTTCTTCACGGCCAGGATCGCGGCTTCATTGATCATATTCGCCAGATCGGAACCTACCGCGCCGGAGGTCGCCAGCGCGATCGCGTCCAGATCCACCGTCTCATCCAGCGCCACGTTCTTCGCATGCACCTTCAGAATATCCACACGGCCCTTCAGATCCGGCTTGTCCACGATGATCCGTCGGTCGAACCGTCCCGGACGCAGAAGCGCCGGATCCAGAATCTCCGGACGGTTGGTAGCCGCCAGCACCAGAAGTCCCTTGGAGGAATCGAAACCGTCCATCTCCGAAAGCAGCTGGTTCAGCGTCTGCTCGCGCTCGTCATTGCCGCCGCCGAAGCGGGAATCACGGCTCTTGCCGATAGCGTCCACTTCATCAATGAAGATAATACACGGCGCGTTGTCCTGGGCCTGCTTAAACAGGTCACGCACACGGGACGCACCCACGCCCACGAACATTTCCACAAAATCCGATCCGGACAGCGAGTAGAACGGCACATGCGCCTCCCCGGCCACAGCTCTGGCCAGAAGCGTCTTACCGGTACCTGGCGGGCCAACGAGAAGCGCACCTTTCGGCAGTTTGGCGCCGATATGGGTGTAGCGCCCCGGATTGTGCAGGAAATCCACGATCTCCACCAGGGACTCCTTGGCCTCGTCCTGCCCCGCCACATCGGCAAAGGTGACGCCGGTCTCCTTCTGCATGTACATCTTGGCCGTGCTCTTGCCCACGCCCATGACGCCGCCGCCCATGCGCCGCATCATCATATTCATCAGGAAAATCAGCGCGCCGAACATCAGCACCGTGCTTAAGATACTCCACAACGCCGTATTCTGCTCGATCTGCTCATAAGTAACCCCGGCCCTTTCCAGGCGGAGCGTCAGCTGGTCGCCGCTCTCCATCCGGACCGTGGTTAAAGTTAGAACCATGCCCGGAATCGGCCGTTCGCTCTTCAGCGTGAAGTAAATGTCGCTCCCCTCAACCGTAACAGACTCGATCTGGTCTGCCTCCAGATAATCCAGAAATTCATTATACGGAACCGTCGTCTGGCGGTTCATGAAGTTACTCATCATCATGACAACGATCAGCGTGATCAGCCCCGCCGTCAGGATAATGCCGAAAATCTGATTATAATTCGGATTCCTTCCGTTCTGGTTATTAGGTTTCCTTTCATTCATATATTCCATTCTCCTACATGATATACGCTAAAAACATATCATTTCTATTATACCGACAGTTTCTCCATAAATCAAGAACCAAGCCGATAAAAAAGCGTAAATTCCCGGAAAAAAACTCAAAAAAATATTAAAAAATACTGGATTTTCCAGCACGACCTGTAGTATAATAAGTGCGTTGTTTTTTTTGTTTCAGCCCCTCTGCGGGCGCACAATTTTATACAGAAGAACAGGCCTCAAGCCCGAACGAAGCCGCTTTGCAGAGAGAGCATTTCGTAAGGGAGGTTCTATCCATGCCAGTCAAGTACGTATTCGTCACAGGAGGCGTCGTCTCCGGACTGGGAAAAGGCATCACCGCCGCATCCCTGGGCCGTCTGCTAAAGGCCCGTGGTTATCAGGTAACCATGCAGAAGTTAGACCCTTATATTAATATTGATCCCGGAACCATGAACCCCGTACAGCATGGTGAGGTTTTCGTCACCGACGACGGAGCCGAAACCGATCTGGATCTCGGACACTACGAACGGTTCATTGACGAGAGTCTCACGAAGAATTCCAACGTCACCACCGGTAAGATCTACTGGAGCGTACTGCATAAGGAACGCCGCGGCGACTACGGCGGCGGAACTGTCCAGGTTATCCCCCACATCACCAACGAAATCAAAAGCCGTTTTTATCGCGACAATGGCGCCGCGGCTGGCGAAGTGTTGTCTGATGAGGAAATCAATGCGTTCGCGCGCCGCGGTCTGTCCGCGGAAGACGCCGCCACAGTTAAGAATACCAAAATCGTCATCATCGAAGTCGGCGGCACCGTCGGCGACATCGAAGGCCAGCCCTTCCTGGAAGCCATTCGCCAGTTCATGCGCGAGGTCGGCCCGGCGAACGCCATGCTGATCCACGTCACACTGGTTCCTTACCTGAAGGCTTCCGGCGAGCTGAAGACCAAACCCACCCAGGCCAGCGTCAAGGACCTGCAGGGCATGGGCATCCAGCCTGACATCATCATGTGCCGGACCGAGCATCCGCTGGACGACGGCATCCGCGCCAAGATCGCCCTGTTCTGCAACGTGCCCAAGACCCATGTGCTCGAGAACCTGGACGTTGACGTGCTCTACGAGATCCCATTGGTCATGGAGGACGAGCATCTGGCCCAGGTGGCCTGCGAATGCCTCCGTCTGCCCTGCCCCGAGCCGGATCTGGCCGACTGGCGGGCCATGATCGACGCCTGGAAGCATCCGCAGCGCGAGGTCACCGTAGCTCTGGTCGGCAAATACATCCAGCTCCACGACGCCTACATATCCGTCGTCGAGGCGTTAAAGCACGGCGGCGTGGCACATCATGCGGCTGTCCATATCAAATGGGTCGACTCCGAGAAGGTCACTCCGGAGAATGTCGATGAAATCCTCGGCGATGTCAGCGGCATTCTGGTTCCCGGCGGTTTCGGCGACCGCGGCATCGACGGCAAGATTTACGCAATCCGCTACGCCCGCGAGCACGGCGTCCCGTTCCTTGGCCTGTGCCTCGGCCTGCAGCTGGCCATCGTGGAATTCGCCCGCAATGTGCTGGGCCTCGCCGACGCCCACAGCATCGAGCTGAATCCGAACACCACGAACCCGGTCATCCACCTGATGCCCGAGCAGAACGGCATTGAAGACATTGGCGGCACCCTGCGGCTGGGCTCCTACCCCTGCGTGCTGGACGAGCATTCCAAGGCCTATGCCCTCTACGGGAAAAAGGAGATCGCCGAGCGCCACCGCCACCGCTATGAGGTGAACAACGACTACCGCGAGGCACTGACCTCCCACGGCATGATGCTCTCCGGCCTGTCCCCCAACGGGCGGATCGTGGAAATGATCGAACTGCCGGACCACCCGTGGTTCGTCGCCACCCAGGCCCATCCGGAGCTGAAATCCCGGCCCAACAAACCCCATCCGCTGTTCGCCGGCTTTATCGGCGCGGCGCTTGATCGGTAATTCAAAAAATACCTCCATTTCTGAGATTGATGTCAATGTTGTCCCAGAAATGGAGGTATTTGTCATTCAGTCTTTTGCCTCTGACTTACTGATTCATTTTTCCGTATCGAGCTGTTTCCTATGCGTCATTCTCATCCTTCTTAAACGCCAGAATACCAAACGCTCCCATCAGCCCAAGCGCCAGCAGACTGAACAGTGCAACCGCACCCACCGGCTTCTCATCGCCTGTCGACGGGGCCATGAACGCCAGCGGTACATCCTCGTCCTCAATGTTCACGAGCGGAGACGGGGACAAGGGCACAGCCTCCTCCGGAATATTCGTCACCGGCATCGTGGGCGGCGTAGGCGTTGAAGGCGGATTGCCTGGGTTACGTGGCGGAGTGTAAGGCTCCGTGGGGCTGGTTTCCGATTCCGTTGGCTGGGTGGTTGGTTCAGTCGGATTCTCCGACGACGGCTCAGAAGGCTGGGTTTCCGGCTCCGATGGCTGCGTCTCTGACTCAGACGGCTGCGTTTCTGGCTGCGACGGATTCGTCTCTGGCTCCGATGGCTGTGTCTCTGGCTGCGACGGATTCGATTCCGGTTCCGAAGGCTTACTCGGCTCCTCGAACTTATTTGTACAGACGACATCTATTCTGCCGTACTTCGTCGTACCACCACAGTTTGTACCATCAAAACTACTGCTTCTTTGCTCACCACTTTGTTCTGTTAAGGTTTCCGTCACCTTATATGACGTACTGACAGCATCCCTGGCATCACTCTCTTCGATCTGGTACGTCATCCCATTTTTCAGACCAGTCAGATACTTGTATTCCCCGGATTTCAGACGGATCTCTGCTTTTCCATCCACAAATTCCAACGGTTCCAATCCTTTTCCGTCATCATCCACGACATCAACTTTGCCCTCAAATGGTAAGCCCGTTTCATCCGTCAGCGACAATATAAACGTAAATTCCTCATTTGTCCCTCCGTTAACCGCCTGTTTCTCCAGCCGCAGACTGCAGGTAGGCGTGTTCGTAAATGTCCACGGTTTATCCTCATTGTTCGCTTCACCAGGGTCAGTCGTAATTATATAAGCACCATTAAAATCTTCTTCTACCGTATACACATACTCCGTTTCACCATCAGGTTCATACTTTGGCAGTCCCTTAAAGAACTCTACCGCTCCTTCATTCCAGTACTTTCCATAATCCGAGACGATGAGATCGACACTTACAAACCTCTCACCGTTCTGCAGCAGCCAAAGTTTGATAGAATTGGCTCGTAAGTTTGCATTCTTATCAGCTTCACCATCCCATAGCTTGCGCACCCAAATACTTACTAATTCATCTTTCGGTTCGCCTTTACCAATATTAACTTCTCCATTCGTACCTATGCCGCCGCCACAGGAATTGGATCTATTACCTGCAATGACCGTCGTTACATATTCTTCCGCCTCTTGAACAGATTCATCTGAATCTGTCAGCTCATTATAAGTTCCAATGGACGAGTGTTCTCCGCTTAACGTGACATTCAGCTCCGAAGGAGTCAGTATATTCCCCTCCGCATCCTTCCAGCCGTATTCGCCGCCTCTCAGCATCGTAGAAGATATTCTTACAGTCGGAATGCTGTCTTTATTACGGGTAACATATATTTCCTGGCCAGGGTACTCGCCGGAATCTTGATTGTTATTGTATATAACACCGCCATCATCGATGTACATGCAGACACTGGAATATGGGCAACCTGCTATGCCTCCACCTTGCAAAGCCGCAGAATTATCGCTGATTCGGACATTATTTAACCAAAGCTTTCCTGTCGACCCTCGTCCGCCTTGAACATATATACCACCGCCTCCATAAAGCGCACTTCGAGATTTATCGCTATAGGACTTCTCGTCCAGCGTACACTCATTCTCTACGATTTCCCCGGAAAAAATCTTGGCAGTATAACCCTCGGCTATAAAGATACCTCCACCATTAGCCTTAGATTCATTCTCTTTAATCGTTCCTACTGCTCCTTCTATCATCTTTCCTTTCTTATTATTTGCTTCTTCTCCCATGAGCAAACCGGTTTCATGAATATTAGTATTCTGTCCCGTCTCCACGCCTAAGGAAATGCCTCCGCCATATCCGGAGTAATTCTGGCGGATTATACCATCATAAAATTCCATTTGTGCATTGCCAACGATACATACACCGCCGCCACTACCAACATCATAATCGTAACGGCCATTTCCTGTGAATGTTGCCGTATTACCGCTAATTTCGCCCCCATTCATAACGAACTTCACGGTATTCTCTTTTCCGTTTCCAAAAAGCAGAATACCTCCGCCATTATTAGCCCCGCAGTTGGTAACATTTCCGCCGTTCATATTCACGGTACCCTCACACCAAACTGCCCCGCCGTTGAAGCTATAATCTGTACCAACACTTGGGAATCCGCCCAGTACGTTAACACCTGTTTCTGAAGAAATATTATTGTTCTCCAGGGTCGCGCCAGAGTCAATATTCAACGTACCGCCCGCATCCACCTTGATCAGCGACTGTCTCGCCTTGTTATCTTTTTCAGTATCGTAACCGCCATCGAGAGTTATATTGGTTATTGTCAACTCAGCACCGGATTCGACTTTAATCATACAATTCTTATAATCCTCAGAGCGGCAAATCCTATATGTCTCCCCCTCATCTGAGATCAACCTGACATTCTGGCCCTTCTTAAGACTCGTTCCTGCATCTAACTCGATATCACGCAATACAATTACATCTGTAAGCTCTTCATCAATCGGAACTTTCTCAAATGCAGCAGCAAGGGAATTATAAGTTTTTTGACCGACCATAACACAATCTTTCGTATATGTGTTGGTAATCGTGATTTCAGCAGTCTCGCCTTCTTTCACCTCCACAATATTAGGCTCCGACTGTACTTTTAATCCATAACCATCTACATTTGCACTGGTATGATTCTCCGACTCGGCTAGTTCTTCAACCCTATACTTTCCAACCGGAAGGCTCTCTATTACTGTCTCTTGATTTAAATTGGAAGAATCAATCGTAATTGTCCCTGTCTTTTCAACCTTGGGATCTGTAGCATTTATACAGTTGAAACTATACTCTGCAGGTATTTGATCTTTTGGAATCTCTCCATCAATCTCTAACTTTATCCTAAGGTTGCCTGGTTCAGCAATTTTCGTATATTCAAATGTGAATTCCGTTTCCAGGGTATCCCCTTCTTTAACTAGGCCATAACAGAAACCTGCTTTTGGGCTTATCAGTTTACAACTATAACCATCGACTTGTTTTGAATATCCCTCCCCTTCTGGAGCCTCCTTAACACTAACCCCGTTAGTTAGAGAGCTCACATCTATTTCTATTTCCATCTCTGGCTTTCGTCCGGATGGTATCTCTACTATATCAGTATACTTTGGGAATGGTCCATAAGTAAACCTAAACTTTTCAGGGATCAAATCATCTGGAATGTCTCCTGTTATATTCACTTTAATCTTCAATTTACGTGGCTTCTTCTTCTCATACTGATTTACAATGTTAACCGTTTTCGTATCTCCCGCCTTAACCTCAATGACCTTTGACTCAATCGTCGTCCCAAGCAACGTATATCCTTCGATTACAGTACTCTTTTCCTGCTCTGTAATCGTATATGTCCCAGGAGCCAAACCGGTACTTGCCATTCCTTCGCCGATAATATTCACCGTTTTGATGTTGCCACTCTCATCTTTGATGTCAAAAGAAAATGTTTTATCAGCAACAGCTTCGTCTTCTTCAACTCCCTCAACTGTTTTGTTGATGACCAAAGTACCTCTTTCTCCAGATTTTATAGCCCTAATACCAGTACTGCCAATATAGTAATCATAATTATTGTTATATAGCGGAGTATAATAATACTTTTCCTCGTCAAACAGATCCTGCCAAACGTAAAGATCGTTCCCTATCTCCTCACTTTCCATCTCTGATGCAGCCATCAGGTATTTTAAGGATGAAGTTCCAAACATAATATCAACAGCATCATTGCCTGCATTGTTACCATAAACAGCGCCCGAATAAAGATAAAACTCCTTACTATCAACGTATATTCCTCCGGCGTTATAATTTGTTTTACTGCCAACTCTCTCAGATTTTTCGTCTACTTTATTGTCAGTAATAATCGTCTCATTAATCTTTAAACTTCCAGTACGATGATAAATAGCGCCCGCAGTTTTTCCCGTATTTTGAGTAATTCTCGTGCCACCGCTAATTTCCAAGGTACTACCATAATCATAAATAGCACCTGCACCTTTTGCTGAAGTGTTACCCATCATTATAGTTTTATTATCAATTGCCAGAGTCGCATTCTGCCTCACAACGATTGCTCCAGCAGCAATATCAGACAATCCATCTGTAACTTCATTATCACTAAACTCACATTCGTCGACAGTAACATTCGCTTTATTATCAACAGATAAACCACCACATTGCTGCATTTTATTACCCTTGAAAATACATTCACTGAATTTAATATCGCCCCCATACGCGCATACTGTGTTATCACCAACTATACGGGATCCCCTAGTGAGCGAAAACATAGAGTTATTCATAAACTCACATTTGGAAATTTCACCTTGGGAAGCCTTAATAAACACCACATCAGAGGTAGCATAGTTGTCCTCAATATAACATTCGGTCATGTTAATATAAGCACATATCACTTTCAAGGCACCATTACTGCTACCACTATACGGGTCATACTCGGTATTATTACCACACTTTTTGATTGCTACATTATCTAATATAACATCAGAAGCACTATTAATTAATAAACCCCAAGTTTTATTTGTTCCATCCTCTGGTCCACTGATAGTTCCGTGCGAGATTTCCACACTACCACTGCCAGCATCAATAGTAAGTACTGGATGTATTCCGTCAGCATATAACGTATTATCATTCAACTCCAAAGTAAAAGCCTTATCTGTGGTAACTGCAACATTATACAAATTTTCATTGATCTCAATTACGTCGCCAGCTTCTACCTTGCCAATTGCCTCATCCAATGTGGCATAATGACCTTTTATTTCCTCTCCGTTCTTCAGCGTCACCGCACCATCATCAAGCGCCATCATCATCACGCCATCAAACCCAAACACCTCACCGGATATCCTTATCTCACCGCTGCGTGCTTCTGCGTCCAGATCCATACTGCCATCATCCACGTCGTCATCCTTGATCATGTCACCGCCAGGCAGGTCTGTGGACATAGTTGTCCCGTCACCCACATTTGTCCCATCCTGAGATGCTTCATCGATATTCGCGACATCGCCGGGCACCTCCGGAGGCGTAACGATCTCGCCGTCGCCTGCCGCCGGTTCATCCGGGACTACTTCGCCGGAATTGGCCTCATCACCGGATACCTCCGGGGGCGCAGCGATCTCATCGTCGCCTGCATCATCACCCTCCGAGGCCCCTTCACCGACATCCGTTCCGTTGCCGGGAGTCGCCGGGACTATGGTTTGCTCGCTTTCATCTTCCCCGGACTCGTCCCAGAAAGATCCGCCGTCATTCACCTCATCGTCAAAGTTCTCCGGGGATACCGTAATTTCATTCTCCGTGTCCTGCTGCCCGTCGACGGGCATTTCCTCATCGTCTGCTCCGCCAGCGATTCCCTCATCACCGGAACCGATTCCCGGAACGGTCACGGTTTCTGACTCAAAAATAGCTTCTCCATCAGAAGGATCGCAGACCACGACCTGAAATGCCAGTTCCCCTTCGCTCTGATTCGTGAACTGCACAACGACATCATTACAATCCACATCATAGAGCAGGTTCACATCCACATCCGCCCCAGGCGTCAGTGTCGGACGGACATCCAGATCATAAAGCAGCCCCAGTGGCATATCCTGCTGTATCTCATCTGCCTGATCCGCTTCTTTCTGCACCCGTTCCATCACTTTACCGATGGCCTTGTTTACCTCTTCAGCATTCAGCTCACAGCGTACATCCAGCGTATCCGTCCCTTCCGTCTGCTGAGATTCTTCCGCGTAAGCACTGATCGTCCCGGTCAGGGTATTCACCATGATCATGGCCAGAGCCAGAACAAAGGCAACACCCCTCCTGTAACCTTTTGTCCCCGAAAGTAATCCATGCATCATCCTTTTCTTCATGCCTTTCATCACTTTTCCTCCTCTTCCTTTTTGCCTCTAAAACATGATAGTCTGTCTAACCCGGAGCAAATCAGCGAAATCAGTTCCAGCCCGCTCCGATAATACCGCTTCTTCCCATTCCACCGCACTTCTCCCTGCCAGCTCGTATGCTGGCGGAAATAAACACGAATCAGAAACACCTCTGACCGGATACGCGCACCGCCCGGGACAGCGGCGGCAGCCGGTCCAAAACACGCAGCGGCAGGTGCGCTCCCGATCCCGAATGTTCTAAACCTTGTGCTTCTGTCCGGCTCATACAGCTGATCCAGCCATCGCTGAATCTGAAGAACCGCCTGATCCAGACCGATAAAGCGCACGGTCTGTTCCCCGTAATTCCAGTACACGGTTCCGAAGGAGCTTCCATCCTGCCCTCGGCTGACCTGCAGCCGAAACACCTTTGCATCGATTTCGGATAAGTTCTCCGACCGTTCGGCCTCCTGTACAATCATATGTCTACCTCCCGGAATACGCTTTCGGCGCAGGATTCGCCGAAAGTCGGACCGTCTTTGCGTTTATGTGCTCTCGCAGCACTTCCGATTCTCCACGGGCTCATCCTCTTTCAGCGACTCCAGTCCCCGGCGGATCAGATCCCGTATCATATCTGTCTGCGTCTTCTGGCAATAGAATTTCTGTTTCACTACACTTAGTTCTTCTTCCATATTTTCAGGAATAGATATCGTAAATTTATTGATATTCCTGTCCATGTTACCGCCCCCTGTTGGTTTAATGAACCAGTGAACCATTCTTTGCTATTATTATAGTGGTTCACTGATTCACTGTCAATAAATTTAATTTTTTTTTAATAAGTTTCACATTTCTCAGATGTTCTTCGATTTGCCAGACTTTACATCTCTGGTTCACTGGTGTATAATAAGGAGAAGAGGTGATTAAATATGGCTACTGACAGACCACGCTACACGATATCTGTGGATAATGAGCTGTTTCAGAAAATTGAAGATTTTCGGTTTTCACGCCGATATCAGACGCGTTCGGAAGCGACCGCGGAACTGATACGCCTTGGTCTGGAACAACTCAGTAAAGAACAGAAATTACAGGATGAACAAACGTCAGTGGAAGGCTGATAGATAAAATGCCGGATACCGCAGCCGCGGTACCCGGCATTTTCCATTTTCCATGTTTGTGATTCGTAACTCCTTACCTGCCTTCTTACCCTTCATAAATCCGGGGGGCCGAAGTCTCCGGCCGTATCCGCCGGCCTCCTCAGCTGGCCTCTTCGCTCAGGAAATCAAACTGCGACATATACAGGTCATAGTACGCGCCCCGCTTCGCCAGCAGCTCGTCGTGGGTTCCGCTCTCCAGAATGCCTCCGGCGTCCACATACATGATGCAGTCCGCATTCTTGATCGTGGACAGCCTGTGGGCGATGATGAAAGAAGTACGGCCCTTCAGAAGTTCCGCCAGACCTTTCTGCAACAAAAGCTCCGTCTCCGTATCGATGCTGGAGGTGGCCTCGTCCAGAATCAGGATCTTCGGATCCGCCAGCAACGCCCTCGCAAAGGAGATCAGCTGGCGCTGCCCCGCCGAAAGCCGGCTGCCCCGCTCGTTCACAGCGGTATCGTATCCATTTTCCATCTGCATGATAAAGTCGTGGGCCTGAACGGTCTTCGCCGCCGCGATGACCTGCTCGTCGGTTGCCGTCTGGTTGCCGTAGCGGATATTGTCCATGATCGTTCCAGCGAAAATGAAGCTGTCCTGCATCATGACGCCCATCTGGGTTCGCAGGGAACGGATCGTCACTTTCGAGATATCGACGCCGTCGATCAGAATCTGACCCGAATCCACATTGTAGAAGCGGCTCAGGAGATTCACAATAGTGGACTTACCGGCGCCGGTCGGTCCGACGATGGCGTAGGTCTCACCCTGATTCACCCTAAAATTGATCTTATGCAGGATCTCGTGGCCAGCGTCGTAGCTGAAACTCACATCCTTAAATTCCACATCGCCGTGGATCAGGGGCATCTCTGCCGCGCCGGGCTCGTCCTTTACCAGCACCGGCTCGTCGATGGTCTCGAAGATCCGCTCCAGATAGGAGATGGCTGTCAGCAGGCTGTTGTAGAAGCCGGCCAGCGTATTGATCGGCGCCCAGAAGCGGCCGATGTAGGAAGTGAACAGGATCAGCGTACCGGTGGTCAGCGAGTGCTCCGGCCCGATAATCCACTGGATGCCCAGCATGTAGATGAACGCCGTGGTGAACGCGGAAATGATATCCACGCTGGGTCCCATCGCGAAGTTAAACATGACGGCCCGCATCCACGCCTTGCGGTAGCTGCCGCTTAAGCGGTTGAAGATGCCGGTATTCTCCTTCTCGCGTACGAAGGACTGGGTCACCCGGATACCGTTGATGCTTTCAGCGATGTAGGCGTTCAGATTCGACTGCTTGTTGGACTGGATCTGCCACGCCCGCCGCTGTCTGCGCTTGATGAAAATGACTACGGCAGCCAGAACCGGCAGGCCGCACATGCAGATGCCGGTAAGCCGGACGTCGTTGATCAGCATAAAGAACACGATGAAGACCAGATTGCACAGGTCGGTGATCGTGTTGACGATACCGTTGCTTAACAGGTCGCTTAAGTTATTGACGTAATTGACGACGCGGACCTGGATCTTGCCGTGGGGACGGTCGTCGTAGTAGGAGAACGGCAGCTCCTGCAGGTGACAGAAGATATCGGAGCGGATCGTGTGAATGATGCTCTGTCCGATCACGCTCATGGCGCGCACCTTAAGCCGTGTGCAGGTAGAGGAATAGACGGCGATCAGAAGCGTCAGGACGCTGACCAGAATGACGCCGTTCATGTCCTTGTCCGGGATATATACGTCCATGATCTGCTTTAAGAACATGGGGATCACCATGGTCAGGGCGCTGCCGCTGAGCATCATGAAGATGACCGCGGTCATCTTGCCGCTGTAGGGCCTGATATACTGGAGCAGGCGTTTCAGCTGTTTCGTATCAAACCCGGTCTCCAGGATCTCGTCGACATCGTATTTATTGCGTGCCATTTACGCCACCCCCATTCTTTTCTTCCGGCCGTTCTTCCGGCCGGCCCGTTCGTCAAGCAGATCGTAGGGGATCTCGCCGTACTGGTTGCGGAAGGCGTCGGCGTAGTAGCCGTTCATCTTCAGCAGCTCGTCGTGGGTGCCCCGCTCGATGATGCGTCCCTGATCCATGACCAGGATCATATCCGCTTCCTTAATGGACGAGATACGGTAAGCGATCACGAAAACCGTACAGCCCTTGGATTCCTGAATATTCTTAAGCTGCTTCTGGATGTAACTCTCGGTCTCCATATCGACGGCCGAGGTGGTATCGTCCAGAATCAGGATCGCCGGATCCTTAAGCAGGGCCCTGGCCAGGGAGATACGCTGCTTCTGCCCTCCGGACAGTCCCACGCCGCGCTCGCCCACGATAGTGTCGTAGCCGTCGGGCAGTTCCTTGATGAAATGGTTGGCGTCCGCCATGACCGCCGCCTGATGGACGGCCTCAAAATCGCAGTCCGGTCGGCCGTAGGCGATATTGCCCTCGATCGTATCGGAGAAGAGGAACACCTCCTGCATCGCCATGCCGATGTTGTCCCGCAGGTTATAGAGGTCATGCTTCCGCACGTCCATACCGTCGATCAGCACCTGCCCTGAGGTCGTGTCGTAGAACCGGCACAGCAGGTTCATAAGCGTGGATTTGCCGGAACCGGTAGTTCCGATGATGCCGATGGTCTGGCCCGGCTCTACCTTAAAATTAATATCCGATACCAGCTCGGCGCCGTCGTCCGCCTGATAGGCCACGTCCCTGAATTCCACGCTGCCCTTCAGCTTCTCATGAATGCCGCCGACGCGGGGAGAAAGGACCTTCGGCTCCTCGCTGTAGGTGGAGTAGATTTTCTCCACGGAGGTGGTGAAATTCTGCACGTCGTTGACCCACCAGCCGGCCATCCGCAAAGGATTATTGAGCATCCAGAGATAGCCGTTGACCTTTACCATGTCGCCCAGCGTGATCTCATCCTGAATGACCATATAGCCGCCGACCAGCATCAGGATCACGTTCAGCGCGTAGGAGAGGATCTCGAAGTTGGGAACGTATTTGCTCCAGATCTTCGACGCGCGGACCTGGCAGTCGCGGAACTTGTCATTCTCCGCGTTGAACTTGCCGATCTCGTAATCCTCTTTCGCGAATGCCTTTACCACCCGGTTGCCGCTGATATTCTCCTGGACGAACGCGTTCAGCGAGGAGAAACACTCACGGTTCTTCCGGAAAGCCGGGCGTACTCTGGTGGCCTGCATGTAAGTATTGATCGCTGTAAACGGAAGAACCGTGAGCATCATAAGCGCCAGCTTCACATTGACGGTGAATACCATCAGCAAGGCGAAGATAAACAACAGAACATTCTGATAAACAGCATAAATGATCATCGCCACGAAATGACGGATCGCTTCCATATCGCCGGTCTGGCGGCTCATCAGATCGCCGGTCCGCTTGCGGTTATAGAAGGAGAAATCCTCCAGCAAAAGCTTGCGGTAGACCGAATCCCGCATATCGTAAAGAACGCCCTGGGACGCAGTCTCAAACACGACCTGGTAAGCAAAGCGCAGGGCGCCGATGAGAAACGTCACCAGCACCAGAGCGCCGACCAGCGACGGCAGACGGTCAAACTGTCCGGCCCCGATCACGTCATCGATAATGATGCCGGATATGTAAGGATTCACGATGGAAAGTACGGCGATAACTGTCGTCAGGACCAGGCCGACGACGATCAGGCCCCGGTACTTTTTCAGAAACGTCAGAAACCATTTAATCGGTGTCATAATGAATCGTCCTCCGTAAAATAAACAATCGGTTACGCCTTCGCATCAGCCACGCATCAGGATTATTCATCTCAGGCATTCCATATAAATTACTTGAATTTCATGGAAAAAGAAATGGAATATCTTGTTCAAAAGATGGGTTTTCTTGCCGACGATATTTCCCTTTACAATCCGCTGTTTTCCAGTTACAATAGATAAGGTGGACGGAGGTGTCTTACTGATGTGTGAGAAGAAAAATATGTTCCCAAAGGAGTTTAATCCGACCTTCCTGTTCGCGTGGAAGGGACGGAAGCCCGGTGAGCGGGAAGAATCCCACGTTCATGATTATATGAAGCTGGTGTTCGTCATGTCCGGCCACAGCCGTTATCGGGTCGAAGGGAAGGTCTACGACCTGACAGAAGGCGACGTGCTGGTCATCAATCCCGGGACGAAGCACCATGCCATCCCTGAAGAGGAAGGCGCCGCGCCCTGCGTGGAATTCTATATCGGCGCCAACGATTTCCAGATCCGCGACCTTCCGGCAGGCTTTCTGCCGCTGCCGGCAGACGGCTGCGCGATCCACACGGAAGGGGATCTGCGCCAGCGCCTGGAACGGATCTGCGCGGCGATGGAGGCGGAGAACGCGGTATACCGGCGGGGACGGTATTATATGATGCGGTCCTACCTGATCCAGTTCATGGTCCTTATTGTCCGCGAGCAGTGCGAAGCCGTGGAGATGCGCCGGGGATTCGCCTTTGAATCCGCCAGCCGCAAGTACGTGGTGGAGCAGATCATGAATTATTTCGAGGAACATTACAGTGAGAAGATCTCATTGGATCAGATCGCGGAAAATATGTATCTGAGTCCCTATTATATTTCGAAAGTATTTAAAAGCGAGACCGGAGAAGCGCCGATCCGGCACCTGATCGACATCCGCCTGTCCCGGGCGAAGGAACTTCTGGAGAAAGGATGGAACGGAAGCATCAAGGAAGTCGCGGCGCAGGTCGGCTACGACGACGCATACCATTTCAGCAAGCTGTTCAAAAAGAAATATGGCGTATCTCCACTGCAGATGAAGAAAGCCTTAAGTCCCGCGGAGTAGCTTCTGCTACTCCACAGTCTTAAGGCTTTCGACCATATTGACCTTCTTTAATTTGAAGTGCGCCGCGATATTAACAACCGCTGAGAACAGAACTGTCAGAACAGCTGCAAGCACATAAGCGTAAGGCGGCGCCGTACGTCCAAACATAACCAGATTGACCTCCACAGTAAGGACCAGCCAGGCATGCAGCATACGTCCCATGATCAGTCCCAAAAGGATCCCGAAGATCGTCAGGAAGATATTCTCCCGGTAGACATAGGCGGTAGTCTCCCTGTCATAGAAACCCAGCACCTTCAAAGTCGCCAGTTCCCGGGTGCGCTCGGTAATATTGATGTTGGTCAGGTTATAGAGGACCACAAACGCCAGGGCCGCAGCAGCAACAATGATGATGACCACCGCATAATCAATGGCGTTCATGCTGTCCGTGAAGCTGTCGCGGATCGTGGCAATATAAGAATAAGACGTGACCGCATCCATTGCCATCAGGTCCACCGACACCTGCTCCGACTGGGTCAGGCCGGCATCTTGGCAATACCGGATCATGGCCACATTTGCTTCCGGCGCTTCGCCGAACAGGGTTTCATAGACAGCCTCGGACAAATATACATAATGGTGGACATAGTTCTCCACAATATCTGTGACTACAGCAGTCACCCGTTCGTCATCCTTTTCCAGCGTGACCGTATCACCGGCACGGACCTTCAGCAGTTCCGAAAGCTTTTCACTGATGATGACGCCGTCCTCCGGCAGCACCACCTGCGCGCTGTCCAGCCGATGCCGCAGATCGATGAACTGCGTAAATTCAGCCATATCCCCGACTGCGAACAAATAAACATCATAGGACGGCCCGGTCGTGGACGCCTCGACCATCGACTGGCTGGTAATCAGATAGTCTTCAATACTCTCATTATCTGACAGATACGTCTCCACCTTTCGGAGTTCTTCCGGCGCCGCCTCCGCATCCAGACCGGCCGTGGCGTCGTAAAGGGAAATATCGTCAAACTGCCGGTTCAGGATCGAGAAAATAGAATCATGCAGGCCAAAGCCCGTGACGATCAGCGCCGTGCAGCCGCCGATTCCAATGACGGTCATCCAGAAACGTCTCTTGTAGCGGAACAGATTGCGCATCGTCACCTTCCAGGTAAAGGAAAGGCGGCCCCAGAGCGGACGGATGTACTCCAAAAAGACTCGTTTGCCCGGCTTGGGAGCGCGGGGACGCATCAGATTCGCCGGCGTATCCACCAACGTGGACAGGCATGCCCAAAGCGCTGCACCGGTGGTACAGGCCACGGCGGCCAGCACCGAGAACACATAGGTTCCCATCTGGTTCTTGAACCGCAGCGCAGGAATATGGTACATAATGTTAAATGCGTTGGCAATAACCGCAGGGATCAGCGTGCCGCCCAGAAGAAGCCCAAGCACGCCGCCGATCAGGCTGGCCGACAGGGCATAACCGATGTATTTCTTCGAAATAGACAGGCGGGAAAATCCCATAGCCTTCAGCGCGCCGATCTGGGTACGCTGCTCTTCTACCATCCGGGTCATCGTAGTCAGACAGGCCAGAGCAGCAACCAGAAAGAAGATCACCGGGAAAATATTCGCCAGATTGCCGATACGTTCCGAATCCTGACCATAACCTTCAAAACCGGCGTTCGTATTGCGGCCGAGGACGTACCATTCGCATTCGTCGATATCATCCAGTTCCGCCTGCGCGTCGTCTACTTCCGCCTGCGCGTCATCAAGTTTCTTCTGGGCGTCAGCGATCTCTTCATCGGCCTCTTTTTTGCCGTCCTCGTATTCTACCAGGCCATCGGCATATTCCTTCTCACCGTCTGTAAGCTCCGCAAGCGCATCATCCAGTTCTTTCTGTCCGTCGATACGGGCGTCCTCCAGTTCGGCTACGCCGTCATTATATTCCTCCCAGCCCTCGGCCAGTTCCCGCTCGCCGTCCTCGATCTCGACGCGCGCGTCTTCCAGTTCCTTCCAGGCATCGTCAAGCTCCGCCTTTCCGTCGGCCAGTTCTTTCTCCGCGTCAGACAGCTCGACCCGGCCGTCATCCAGTTCCTTCCTCGCGCTGTCAAGCTCACTTTTGGCACCTGCTAACTGAGACCGGGCGGAACTGATCTCGGCGCTGGCAGATGAAAGCTGGGCCTCGGCAGCCTTAAGCTGCGCGGCAGACTCCTCCAGCTGCGCTTTCCCGTCAGCCAGCTGGGCAAAGCCCATATTGAGCTGCACTTGTTTTTCCAGCAGGTCATTTTTCGAACCCTGAACCGTATCACGCTGTCCTTTCAGGAGCATTTCTCCCTGCTCTATCTGTCCGCGCTGCGCGTTTAACGCCGATGCCACACCGTAAAGTTCCGCCAGTTTCACATTATAATCCGCGTCATCAGGAGACAGGTTCTCTCTGGCTTCCTCGATCCGGCCCAGAGATTCATCGATTTGCCTTTTATTGTCCGCAAGTCCGTTCAGGTTCTGGTCGATCGCCGCAAGCCCCTCGTCAACCTGTGCCAGTCCGGCCTCCAGTTCGGCCTTTTGCTGATTCAGCAACTGTTCCGATGCCTGGGCTTCCGCCGCTCCCTGATCATACTTCGCTTTTCCTGCAGCGTATTCCCTTTGTCCGGACTCATAAGCAGCTTCTCCGCTCGCCAGCGCCAGCTTCCCGCTCTCGTACTCCTGCTGCCCGTCTTCATATTTCCTCAGCCCGTTCTCATACTCCGTCCTGCCATCTTCATATTCCTTCTCGCCATTCTCATATTCAACGACGCCATCCTGATACTCCTTCAGTCCGTCAGCATATTTCTGCTTCCCGTCCGCCAGTTCCTGCTCCGCGTCCAGAAGCTCCTGATGCGCGTCCGCAAGCTCCTTTTCCGCATCCGCGATCTCCTGATGATACGTGTCGATCCCTTCATAATAATCCTTCCAGCCGTCGTCCAGTTCCTGCCGGGCATCCGCAAGTTCCGCTTCCGCATCCGCAAGCTCACGATCCGCGTCCGCGCGGGCATCCGCGAGTTCCTGCCTCGCATCGTCCAGTTCCGTCCGCGCATCATCGATTTCCTTCTGCGCATCCCCAACGACAGAAGCATACCGCAGCTGCGCCCGTTCATCCGCCAGACCGTCCAGACTGTCAAGAAGCGCTTCTAACCGATCATCATATTCATCCCCATAACTGTCCAGCGCAAGCAGACCATCGCCGGTAAAATAAGCCATGGTATAGTAATCGTAATGGAAATTGTCCTCCGGAATATACACAAAACCATCGATAGAACCGCCGCCCAGAGAAGAAGTTCCCCGGTCCGTTCCCACATAAAGCGGACTCTCCGCAACACCTACGATAGTATAGGACAAATTCTCCAGATCACCTTCATTATCTTCATCCAGCACCAGATCCAGCCGGTCTCCTATCTGAAGGCCCAATTCGGTCAGAAGAAGCTGCTCTGTAATACACTCTTCAGATGTCTGAGGCAGCCGTCCTTCGACGACCTCCAGCAGATTCATCCGGCGCGGCATTGAACGTACACTGACAATCGCATCCTGCGCGATAGCGTCTACCGACCAGATGCCTTCCACTTCTCCGATCCCTTCCGCCGCCGCCAGCACCTGAAGATCCTCGTCCGTCAATCCCAGCGTAGAAATAACATAACCGTCCATCAGGTTCGTACGGTCATAATAAGTATCAGCCGTATACTGCATATCCGGCGCCGTAGTCCGAAGCCCTGCCAGAAATGCTACCGCCAGAGCGGACAATACCAGAATGGACAGAAAACGGCTGAATGTGTTACGAATCTCACGGAAGGCATCCGTCGCAAGGCGATCCCGGCGCGGAAATCTTCGGCCCGCCCCGCCGCCCCGGCCTACCATTCGATCTCCTCCACCGGCGTCGGGTGGACGTTCGTTTCTATGGCCGCCACCTGCCCGTTCTTTACATGGATTACCCGGTCGGCCATCGGCGTGATCGCTGTATTATGTGTAATGACCACCACGGTCATTCCCCCCTGCCGGCAAGTATCCTGCAGAAGCTTCAGGATCGCCTTACCCGTCACATAGTCCAGCGCCCCCGTCGGCTCGTCACACAGCAGCAGCTTGGGATTCTTCGCCAGGGCTCTGGCAATCGCCACCCTCTGCTGCTCTCCGCCGGACAACTGGGCCGGAAAATTCCCCAGACGGTCTCCAAGACCCACATGCTCCAGTACGCTCTTTGCGTCCAGCGGGTCGTCACAGATCTGAGACGCCAGCTCTACATTCTCCAGCGCTGTCAGGTTCTGGACCAGATTATAGAACTGAAACACGAAACCGATATCATGCCGTCGGTAGGCGGTCAGCTGCCGGGAATTATAATCGCTGACCCGCGCGCCGTCCACGACGATCGTACCGCCGGAACATGCGTCCATACCGCCCAGCATATTGAGTACCGTCGTCTTTCCGGCGCCGGAAGGTCCCACAATAACGGCAAACTCTCCCTTCTCAATCGAGAAATTAACACCGTCCACCGCATTGATCGTGACTTCGCCCATCTGGTATATCTTTTTTACATTTTCAAATAATATGTAGCTCAAACCGTCACCACCTGCGTATTCTGTACAACAAATCCAACTGCTTTCGTCCCCTGCCGCAAGCACTATTATCTTAGCCTTTCTGAGGTTTCATTGTCAATATCGAAAAGAAGATTTAAGAGAATTTACATTTTTTTCAGATGTTTTGCAGTCACAGGGTTTTTTTATATCGTATAGTTCTCCGCCCGGCACCGCATACTATTCGCAGCCGGCATAACTTACAATTTGAGAGGAGATGGAGGTATCATGATGCGACAGATTTTTTCCGCCAGAGATTCTTTTACAGATGAAGAAATATGGGACGACCCCTACGAAGATACCTATATCGAAAATGATCCTTACAGCTGTTTTATGGATGACGACAGGATCGAGATGAAAGCCGGATCAGCCACAGACTGCACCGGTCTGATTCCCGCCCTTCCGGAATCGGAGGCGGAACTGGAAGCTTACGCGCAGATGTACCATTATCCGGGCGATATCCTGGAAGACTGACAATAACCGGCAGTCACGCAGACGTCCTCTGCCGGATTTCCACAATCGCTTCCCGAAAGGCGAACCCGCCAGCCGCCATACCAGATTGAAACTTCCGTCCGGTACGGCTACGGGTTCTGCCTTTCCGCCTTTTTGTTTCTGATCAGCATTATCAGTTCCGGCACCAACGTAGTATCGTCGCGATAATAGATCTGCCGCGACGCATCCTCCGCGCCGTCCTGCGGCTCGTTCCTTTTCTGCCCGGTATTCTGCGCAGCCATCTCCTGCTGCTCTATGTTCCATATCCTGCTGCCGTCCAGCAGACTCTCATAAACAGCAGGGAACAGATAGCCGCCGTCTTCGGTTACCCGGATCTGGGGAAGCACCGGTTCCCACACGCCGTCACGCCGGACCAAAGGAAGCAGATAGCGCTCTTCCGGACATATTTCCGGGGTTGTCTGGGCAGAATCGTCCGCTTCGGTATCCGGAATTTCAACTGTCAGCATACTGCCTGCGGCAATCTCCTCTGTAACCGACACATCCGCCGCTCCGCCCGCCTGCCCTTCATTCGGATCCTCTTCCCGGTAACAGACCTCATCCACGAGTACCTTACAGATCACCCGATCAGTGTCTCCCTCTTCTGCCCCTGCACGGTCCGTCCGCTGCACGGTCACCAGACAGAGAAGCTGTGTATCCCCAAGACTATCCTCCGAAAATCCATCCCTGCCCGCCTTTATCTCTGTTTCCGCTGTAATCTCCGCCGTCATAGCCATGGTCTCCGCCGCAGTCTCCGCCATAGCCGCCACGGTCTCCGCTGCAGTTTCCATACAGCCGTCTATATTGCCGGCCCCTGCCTCTTCTTCCTCAATTTCTGCCTCCCCATATGACTGCCCTGCATCATACGCACCTGCGGTGGATCGGGTCGTGTTACCGCTGCGCCCCATATTCATGTCCCATAGCCCCGGTACAACAACCAAAATCATCAAAAATACCGCAACGGCCGCAGCCGCACCGTACAGGCGGAACCGCGGTAAACGCAGGATGCGGCCGTCTTCCGCACTGACGCTCTCCGAATCTCGTCCCTGCTCTTCTTCGTCTATCGTCCCCGGCTTCCTTTCACCTTCAGTCTCTGCGGTACGGTCAGCAAGTCTGCCCTCAATCCGATCCCAGAGATCCGGCGCGGCCTGAGTCACCATTTTCCGGTATTCCCGTTCCAGCTTACCCTCTCTCTTCATAGCCGCACCTCTCTCAACTTACGGATCGCCGTCCGATAGCACCAGGCCACCGTTCCCTGCGGCTTTCCCAACATTCGGGCAATCTCACGAAATGTCAGTTCACCCATGATCCTCAGACCTACGATCTCCCTTTCGTCATCTTTCAGGGTCCTCAGTGCCTGCGCCAGACTCACCGCATCCACCACTCCCTCATCAAAAAACTTCTGACCTTCAGAATACTCAGGAAGTTCTTCCACCGGTTCCTCACGCTGTCGCTTCCGAAGATAATCCAGCGCCATATTGCGCGCTATCGTCAACATCCAGGCACGGTGACCGCGTCCCGGCCTGTAAGTATCCGCCACATTCCACAGACGAATAAAGAATTCGCTCGTCACATCCTCCGCGTCCTCCCGATTGCGCACAATTGCCCAGACCGCGGAGTAGATCATGGGATTATAATCCTCATAGATTGCACGCAGTCCCTCTTTTTCGTTTTTACAGATCTGGCTGATACTTTCGGTAAAATGTTGTTCGGTCATGACAGGATCCTCTTTTGCTTCAGCCTTCCGTATACGATACGTCCCAGCCAGCCGGATTTATGGCGAAACGTATGCCCTTATTCTGTAATTTATCAGTTTTTTCTCTTAAACGCAAGGTCCTTTGGCCGGCAACCCGATGATTTACATTGCGCAAATTGAGAAACCCATGTAAAATGGAACTGAACCGTTCAAATTTACTGATGTGGAGAAAACTTATGACGTCCATTCTTTCGGAAGAACAATATAAATCCTGTCAACTCTGCCCCCGTCGATGCGGAGTGGACCGCACCGGCGGTCAGGTTGCATCAGGGCATTCTGGTTTCTGTCGCTGCACCGATCACGTTATGGTAGCACGCGCCGCCCTGCATCAATGGGAAGAGCCCTGTCTCAGCGGCAGCCCCGATGGTCTCCCGCCTGCCGGCGAACCTGTAAACAGCCCGGCCGCAACCGGCGTTTCCCATGGGAGCGGCACCGTCTTCTTCAGCGGCTGCACGTTAGGCTGCTGCTTTTGCCAGAACTATCCCGTCAGCCATGAACGCTTCGGCAAGGAAATTACCATACGTCAATTAGCCGACATTTTCCTGCGTCTGCAGGATGAGGGCGCCTTCAATATTAATCTGGTCACAGCTACCCAGTATCTGCCTTCCGTCGTCCGGGCACTGGAACTGGTTCGAAATCGCCTTACGATACCGGTCGTCTACAACTGCGGCGGCTATGAACGTCCGGAAACCGTCCGGGCCCTTACGGGTTATGTAGACATCTGGCTTCCAGACCTCAAATACTTCGACCCTACACTGGCTTCCCGCTATTCTCAGGCCGCAAACTACTTCCTATATGCTTCCAGGGCCATCCCGCAAATGATTGCCCAGACCGGCGCACCGGTCATGGATGAAAACGGTCTCCTGCGCTCCGGCGTCATCGTCCGTCACATGGTCCTTCCCGGCGCCCGCACAGATTCCATCCGCCTGCTCCATTGGATGAAAGAAAATCTTCCCGTCGGGCAATGGCTTTTAAGTCTGATGAGCCAGTATACCCCCGCCGGCGACATCCTGCACTCCTCCATCCGCCGCTTTCCGGAACTTAACCGCCGCATCACCACCTTTGAATATGAATCCGTTCTGAACACAGCCATCGACCTTGGCCTGACTGCCGGATACATGCAGCAAAAAAGCAGCGCAAAAGAGGAATACACGCCGCCCTTCGATCTCACCGGCGTCTAAAGCCGTACAGCGACCGCTATTTTCCTGCTTTCCCCTGCCCATGAAATGCTGATTCTCCGAAACAACATTTGAGGGTATCAGCTTCTTTTCTCTCGCCGATACCCTCATGAAACTATTACATCCATTGGACCGTACCTCTCTTTTTTAATTCTATCTATATAAATTTCTCCTCTCTGTCGACTGCCGCCTCTTTCTTCATCTTCTATTCTTATCTCTCTAATCCCTGCGATCGGTATCTCTCTGATCCATCATACTTTCTCGTCATATCATGAACCGATGATCCTGCAGCCATCTTAGATCTTCTCTTCGAGGTCTTCGTCACAGATCGGAAATCCTGTGTTCCATCTATCCCACAGATGGAACTAAACTTACGTGTTCTTTGGACCGTACCTCCTTTACTTAGATTTTATGTCTCTCTTTTGCGTCGTTGTTTTTGATGTTTTTACTATACCAGATATCCATTTATTTGTCAACACTTTTTTCAAAAAATTTTTAAGATTTTTGTATCTTTCTATATTTTGAACTAATCGTCTGCGATTATTTGAATAAATCCAAAATATTTCGCCTAATTTATCCGAACATTTCCGATATAATTCGACTTTTCATATCTGTTTAGGAAAATCCGCCATAGCTTAAGTCTCACAAACCGTATGACTTCCGAAATTTTCCAAACTGCCGGCGACCTTCCCGCGTAATACGGGAAGATCGTCACCAGCGCTCTTCCCGTCCGGCATTCCGATCGCATGGAAATAAAAAGAGTCCCGGAATACAGGACTCACAAAAGGGCACGCACCCTCAAAACCGCATACTGAAAACCCGCTTCCGGCTCCGCCCCACAGCCTCGCCTTCCGCACA
>CANREE010000023.1 GCA_947629545.1 uncultured Lachnospiraceae bacterium
GCTGGAGATCTCCTGCTCAGGCACTAAAAGATTACAGGGCTGCACAGTGTAACACATGATTGACAAACATACAATTTTTAATCAAGCAAATTACGATAATACGGCCAATACAGATCGTAATTACTGACGATCACATTGTTGCTGGAACTGCCGCGTTCATGGATCACATACATGGTTCCGTCAGGAGCCCAGGCCAAAAACAGGCATACATGGGCATCGTCACCGGTTCGGACGATATAATCACCGGGTTTTAGTTCGGAGCGGTCGACCTGTTTTCCGAGAGCGTACAGGCCGGATGTGCTTTCATATGGCAGATGCCGGCCCAGTGCCGTCCAGTAGAGCCAGGCGATCCAGCCGGAACAATCCAGTCCGCGCAGGCTCCTGCCGTTTTCGTCCGGCAGGATCGGCGTTCCGAAGCCGTTTCCGTCATAGCCCGGACCATAAGGTTTGCCGCCCCAGTAATAAGGAATACAGCCGACAGACTGCAGCGCAAGTTCTACCAGTGCGCGTCTTTCAGCGCTCGTATCTTCCGGAAGCATATCCATGTAATATTCGATCTCTGCCTTTGAAAGCGGATTCTGGATATACATACTTTCATGTACGGTAAGACCATAAAGATCATACCAGTCCTGACTGAGCAGATCCTGAACGCAGCGTTTCCGAAGCATGGACCAGCCTTTCCATGACTCTGTATAGTTTTTGTCGGAATTGCTTCTCTCATCGAGCTGAAGCAGGTTTCGGCTCTCCTCTTTAAGGCCGATGATCGTTGCGCGGATCGTCAGATTGATATGGCCTTCGCATATGGATTCCGATTTTGTGGACGGAACTATTTTTACAGCCGGCTGTTGTTGTGCCGGCTTGGTTTCTGTCGCCTGCGGCTCAAAACCTTGCGTCGGCTGGGCTTCTGCTATCGCCTCTGTCTCAGGGCTCTGCGTCGGCTGGGTTTCTGCTGTTGCCTCCTGCGGCTCTGGACTCTGCGTCGGCTGGGCTGTTGCCTGCGGCTCGGGACTCTGTGCCGGCTGCGTTTCTGTCTGCCCAGCTTCTGCAGCCAGCGATTGTTTCCTTTGCGCATCGCGCGCCTTCGCTTCATCGATCGATACCGGACCGGAAAAATTTCCTGATACAGTGCTCTCTTCTGTTTCTGCCGGCGGAAGTGTTTCCTCCGGCGGCAGCGAGTCTGTCTGCTCTTCCGTTGCTGCATCTCCAGGCGCGGCACCTTCAGGTGCCCTGATGGGACTTAAGTATACCATGGAACCCAAAGGACTTTTCGGCGTCTCATCATTGACAGAGATTGTTTCCTGTGGAGTTCCTTCGAAAGGCTCTTCCGAAGCCGGGGCTGCTGTTTCGGGTATCGCAGGTGATGTTTCCGGAACGGTCTCTTCCGCATACGTTTCCGTCGTTGTCTCAGCGGCGGCTGTCGTTGTAGGATTTATATATTTTCTGGGCCCCACAGGTCCGACTGTCCCAGAAGATGAGGAGTTCTTCGAACCGGATGCAGAGGATTCTGCAGCTGACGCTTCAGCCTGGATATCTTCTGCTCCCGGATTGGCCCAGGATGCATCGGAATCGTCCTCTATATAATAATTGTCCTTATATTTGCACGGACCATCGCAGTAATAGACATTGCCGATAGAGACGCTGTATTTGTGGGAGGCCTTCCAAAGATCCTCCACATATTGAAGAAACTCGTCTAACGATTCGAACGGCTCAAAATACGCATATACACTTGCCATGGACAGGATTTCTTTGGCATTGGAATAGCCGCTGATCGGATTGCCGTCTCCATTAAAAAACAGCAGGCCGACATTGGTCCAGTCCGAGTAGCGATCGATTTTCTCATCCGCGCGTCCAAGATTGGCCGCAAGCGTTCCCGGCGATATGGATCTGTTGGAATACATCTGTGCGACCCAGTCCTGATCCATTTGCATCAGTTTATGGAATGCGATACCGGCATAACTGCCCGCCGGATCCATAGAAGCATCCGAAGTATATTCGTATACCATATTAAGCCTGGAAGGCGACGGATCTGCCATTGCCATTTGTTCAGCCGCAGACAGCTCCGGCTGAGCGACAGTCTCCGCCTGTACGGAATTATCTGCATATGCTGCAGAGCCATTTTCTTCTTCATCAGAGGGCTCTGTGTCAGTGAGAATGCCGTTTGATGGCGCGGTGTCTGTCTGCTTCAGGGATCCGCCTGCATTTGCAGGAGGTGCAGAGACCTCGGAAGATCTCTCCACATCCGTCCATGGCCAGGGATTTTGACATGTGCCTGCCATTGTGCAACACAAAATAGAGACGACCAGCATAACGGCTATTTCTGCGGCCGCTTTCTGCCGGATCGTCCCCAGCTTGTTTTTCATATCTATGTAAAATCGGATCATATTAACCCAGAATCTCCTGCTATCTCATGTTCTCCGCTTTCATACGTGCAAACTCGCTGATCAGCTTGACTGCGCCCTCTAAGCCGATATCACTGCTGTTAATACACAGATCATAATTCCGGGCATCGCCCCACTTCTTGCCAGAATAATAATTATAATAACTGGAACGGTTTTTGTCTGTCTTGACCATGATATCTTTGGCCTTAGAGGCATTCACATGATGAAGATCCATCAGATAGGAGATTTTATCCTCCTCTTCGCCGGTAATAAATATCGTAACCTTATTGGGGAAATCTGCAAGCGCATAATCTGCACAGCGGCCGACAAACACGCAGGATCCTTCGGCCGCAAGTTTTTTGATCGTGTCAAACTGGGCCAAAAATACTTTATGATTGATCGGCATATTCATATAGGAGGAAGTATTATAGCCCATCGAATAGGTATCCATGACAAATGAATACAGAAAGCTTCCTGCGGACTTCTCATCATGCGTCTCAAATACTTCCTTGCAAAGGCCGCTGTTCTTGGCGGCTTCGGTCAACAGTTCCTTGTCATAACATTTGATCCCCAGCGTCTCGGCCAGCTTGTGGCCAATCTGACGTCCCTGACTCCCGCACTGCCGTCCAATCGTGAAAATAAAATTGCCTTCCATATGCCCCTCTCCTCCCCACGAAGTGATTCCGCATGTATCTACAAAGAAATTATACATCAACCAAATCTGAAAGTATAGTACAAAATTATGACATTTTCCTGAGTTTTTCCAGCAATTTTACAAAATACTCCGGAAGCGGCGCCTGAAATTCCATATACGCTCCCGAACGTGGATGAATAAAACCCAAAACGCCTGCATGAAGCGTCTGTCCTTCCAGATCAAACGGGCATTTCGCCGGACCGTATACCGTATCGCCCAGCACCGGATGGTGAATGGAACTCATGTGCACACGGATCTGGTGGGTCCTTCCGGTTTCCAGACGGCATTCTATATAAGTATAATTGCGAAAACGTTCTATAACACGGTAATGGGTTACCGCCCGCCTCCCGTTCTTTACATGGACTGCCATTTTTTTACGATCTGCCGGATGACGTCCGATCGGTGCATCGATCACGCCCTCTTCCTCTTTTATAACACCGCAAACGACAGCCTGATAGCGTCTTGTGACCGTATGGTCTTTCAGTTGCGCGGCAAGAGAATTGTGTGCCAGATCATTTTTACAGACGATTAGGATCCCGGTAGTGTCCCGATCGATACGATGTACGATTCCGGGCCTCATAATACCGTTAATCCCGGAAAGTTCTCCCCGGCAGTGCGCCAGCAGGCCATTGACCAACGTGTCATCCGTATGTCCTGCCGCAGGATGGACAACCATACCTTTCGGCTTGTTTACCAGAAGGACGTCCTCGTCTTCATAAATGATGTCAAGTTTCATTTCCCGGGCCGGAATCTCCGGCTCTGTTGCATCCGGAATCTCGATTTCGATTCTGTTTCCTGCAGTGAGTTTATAGTTCGGTTTGACCGGCGCTCCATCAGCAAGGATTTCTCCGTTCTTCAGAAGTTTCTGAAGATAGGATCTGGAAAGCCCCTCATTTTGCCGGGCCAGATACTGGTCAATACGGACGCCGTTTCCATCCTCTCCCACCAGAAAATCGTGCGTCACGTCCGCTCCTTTCTTCTGCCAGGTATCATTAAGGCAATCTCTTCTTCACTGTAATACCCAAAGAAAAGAAGAAGAAACAGGATCCCTGTAGCGCAGGTCACATAACAGTCTGCCACATTGAAGATCGGGAAGTCGATCAATTTAAAATAGAGGAAGTCCACCACATATCCCTGACTGAGCCGGTCGATCAGATTGCCTGCGGCGCCCGAAGCGATGAAGGTGAGACAAAGAACCAGCGGCCAGTACCGGCCTTTTTCCGGCAGCGTCAGCAAAAGATAGAGAACGGCCGCGAAAACGAGAGCAGCGACAAGCAGGAACAGGGTCTGATGACCCTGCAGAAGCCCGAAAGCAGCTCCCTGATTCTCCGAATATGTCAGTTCAAAAACACCCTTCCAGAGGGCGAAGGACTCATGGCCCATGAGTTCGGATACGGCCTTCTGCTTGGTAAACTGGTCGAAAACGATCAGAAAACAGAACAACAAAAAGCTTAGCGCCAGCCGGGTGATACGCCTGTTCATAATAAGTCAAACCTCCGATCTACCTGAGAACTGCCTGCAGTCCCTGCCGCATTTCATCCATGGTAACGCTCATGTCGATATAGGCGTCACCGATCGAACGCAGAAGGATAAAGCGGATCTGACCGCCATCCATTTTCTTGTCATTTCCGGCGGCCGCCAGTATTTCATCTGCCTGAATGCCCTCTACGGTCAGGGGCATACCGTATTCGGGCAGTAAACCGGCAAGATCCGCCGTCTCTGCTTTCGTCAGCAGGCCGCGCGATACAGATATATCGGCAGCGGCCAAAAGTCCAAGACCAACGCAGTGTCCGTGAAGCATGGAAAAGCCCATGCATTTCTCGATCGCATGTCCCAGGGTATGTCCGAAATTTAAAAGCGCGCGTTCTCCCTGCTCCGTCGGATCGTTTTCAACGACCTGACGCTTGATCTCATCGCTGCGCCGTATCATTTCCAGGCAGATCCCCTCGTCGCGCGTCAGGATCCGGGTACGGTTGTTCTTTAGCCAGTCATAATAATTACGATCACGAATCAATCCGTGTTTTATGATCTCCCCCATGCCGGAACTGTACTGTTCCTCCGGCAGCGTACATAGAGTCGTTACGTTCGTATAGACAAGCTTCGGCATATGGAACGCGCCGACCATATTCTTATAGGCATCAAAATCCACGCCTGTCTTCCCGCCGATGGAACTGTCGACCTGAGAAAGCAGCGTTGTCGGTATCTGGATAAAAGAAACGCCGCGCAGATAAGTCGCTGCCGCATACCCGCACAGGTCGCCGACAACGCCGCCGCCCAAAGCCACGAGCCAGTCCTTGCGGTCAAACCGATGAAGGATCAGATGTCTGTAAAGATCGCGGACGGTATCCAGATTCTTCTGCGCTTCCCCGGCCGGGAAAATGAACGTTGTGACCGTACCGCAGCAGTCCTTAAGAAGCCCGGCAACCGTATCCAGATAAAGCTGCGCCACTGTCGTATCCGTTACAATACAGAGTTTTCGGCCTTCGAGTCCCAGCTTCGCAGTTTCATGCGCAAGTCCGTCAAAAGATCCGGATAAGACGATATCGTAAATAGGGGCGTTCCCCCGGTGTACCGTTAGACGTTCGCCCACAGGCAGTCCCTCCCTTTTCAGTAGTAATGAAAAACAGACACTTTGCCCACCTCCGGCTTCTGCCGCCACGACAGAAGCACGGATACGGAAATGCCTGTTTTAAGATTCATCACGAATTAGATTCGAAAATTAAGTCCCGATATGTCCAGACTGCTTCCACTGCCCAAAAGATCCTGGAAATCACCGGATAACTCTACGGATTCAGGCGTAGCAATGAAAATATAGTTGGATATCTTCTGCAGATTGCCGTTCATCGAATAGGTTGCGCCAGAGGTAAAGTCAATGATCCGCTGGGCCACTTCTGTCTGAAGTCCCTCCATATTCAGGACAACTGCCTTGCCAGCCAGCAGGTAATCACAAATCTCCTTGGCATCCTCGATCGACGTCGGCTTGATCATGGAAACTTCCATGCTGCGCTGCTTCATCGGAACGACCTTAGAGGATCGGCTGCTGCTCAGAAAACGCGGCTTTGGCGGCTCCTCCTCCTCGATATCGTCGTAATAATCATCATCCTGCCGCGCATTCCCGCTGAAGAGTCCCTTTCTTGCAGGCTTCTCATCCTCGTAATCGTCATCCAGGAAATAATCGTCGTCTTCATTATCCCTCAGCCGGATGCTGTCCATAAATTTGCCGATCACACTCATTGTTTCAGTTCTCCCTTATTTGTCGTTCACCGAAAATTCCGGTGCCTACTCTTACCATGGTAGCACCCTCTTCGACCGCAACTTCAAAATCGCCTGTCATGCCCATGGAAAGAACACTCATAGTTACATTATCAATGTTTTTGCATTTTATGTCAATAAAAAATTGATGTAATTTCCGAAAAATTTCCCGATTCTCTTCAGCCTTCTCTACAATCGGAGCAATTGTCATCAGACCCTGCACGCTGACGTGGGGGAAGGAGGCGATCTCCATAAGGGCCGCTTCCGCTTCTTCTAAAAAAAAGCCATACTTGCTCTCTTCGCGCGCGACATTGATCTCCAGAAGGATCGGCGTTATCAGGTCATGCTTTCGTGATTCCTTTTCGATCTCACGTGCCAGCTTTACGGAATCGACGGAATGGATAAGGCACGCCCTGCCGATGACCTGCCGGACTTTATTTGTCTGAAGGTGGCCGATCATATGCCAGCGAATGTCCGCAGGAAGTACCGGTGACTTTGCAAGGATCTCCTGCACCTTGTTTTCCCCGAAATCACGTGCGCCTGCATCATAGGCCTCTTTCAGCATATCCGTCGGCTTGGTCTTACTGACTGCGATTAAGGTGACTTCCGACGCCAATCTGCCGGCCCGTTTACAGGCGGATTCCATTCGCGTACAGATATCGTGATAATGTTTTGCAACCATAAACCGCCCTCCTTTTGGTCCTGAAAGAAAACTACTGGTAGATCAGCTGATCTTCCCCGGATACCGACTGTGCATCCAATACGATATGGTCGTAAACGCTCAGGCCGTAACGGGTTCCTTTTTTTACGGTATAGAACTCGTCGTTCTGCGCAATGATCTCGATCTGCCTGAACACTGAGTAACCGCGGTTGATATTATAGACACCGTTAAGCGACGCTGTCTGACCTATCTGAAAGCGGTCGGAAGAATCCGGTTTCACCAGATAATCCCCCGCATGGATTTCCCCATCTTCATCGGTATCAATATAACAGAATTCATCCGTTGAATAATAAACCGTCGTTGGAATGAATTCTACCAGAGTCCCGTTTTCCGTGTAAATTTCCTTATTAAATCCCTCCTGGTCTGTATCGCCTCCTGTCGTCAGGTATGTTACAGGAACCAGATAGAAATTCTTTGAGGTTACGGCACTGACCGGGATCTTAAGTCCCTTCTCCACATCCATTACGACCTGAAAATCAAGATAACGGTCCGAAATAAACTGCACCATGTAGCGGTCAAAATCCAGCTTCCCGTAATTCTGGCCGTCAGTTCCGACGATCATGGAAAACGCCCCTTCGGTCGTCAAATCATGTCCGGGAAAACGTACCGTGAGGGATGAGGACTCCCTGAAATCCGATACATCCGTCTCCGACAGCAGAAAAATAAGCGACCAGTTGTCATCCGTGACCACCTTATAGATCGGTGTGCCCTGTTCTACAAGATCCCCCGCGTGTGTGATCGCGCGGGTATAGCTGCTCCGGTCAAAGACGGTTTCGGATATTTGCGCAGCCGTCAGATCCTCAAATCCGTCGATCGAATAGGAAATGATGCCGCTGACCGGCGTGTGGATCTGGGAGAAACTGCCGGAGAGTTTCCCGGACAATTCTTCCTCATTGTTCAGGGCGTTGAAATTTGAATACTCCATCACCATTGCTTCCAGAGAATATCTGGAATCATATATCTGGTCAAAGGTCATATCGGAGTAAGAAAGGCTGTAAGCAGACAGGGCCTTCTTGATGCTGATCACATCCTGTTCGGAAAGCAGTTCCGCGGATACTGCGTTTTCTTCCAGAAGCTTTGCTACTTCGCCCGTCTCGGACATGGAATAGATGCTCGTCCCTGCCGCGGCCCGTTTCCCCTCGCGGACATAGTAATTGACATAACCGCTCTGTTCGGCGAATTCTGTTGTTTCATCCCTCAGGATGATTCCGGTAAAGCTGCGGTCGCTGGCGATGGAGCCCTCTGTCACTTCATAAGGCTGTACTTTATCTCTGGTCCCGTACTGATAAACATAAAAGGCCAGATATACAAAAATTACGAAGAATATGATCATGCCGATGTTGATCCGCATCGGGCGCCGGTACTTTACGATCTTTTTGTTCTTCTTAGCCATAGAAGTGGTTCTCCTCAAAAAGAGCCTGTCGTGACAGGCTCTTTCGTATTCATGATTTCAGTATTCTTACTTACAGAGAAATCGTTACCTTCTCTTTCATACTTTCAGGAAGTGCATCGGCATCCCGGGATACACTTAATACAAAGGTCACATGGAACTTCTCTCCGATCTCCTCTAACGCATTGACCGTTTCTGTGATATCTTGTCCTTCCAGGCAGGCAAGCTTTAAAAAGCTGTCAAGATACATGATCTCGAGATCATGATCCTGAGAAATGATCCCGCTGACAAAGCCAAGGAAACCCGAACTGTCATTAATATCGAAGCCCTTGACGTTAATCAGACGAATACGATTATTCAGCTCATACATATGCTTGGAACTTTTATCCAGATAAACGATGGATCCTTTCGCTTCCTTGATTGCTGAATTTGCCTTGTCAAGCAGATACTTTGTCTTACCCTTTCCCTTGTCGCCTGCGATGATCTGCACCATAATTTTGTCCTCCTTGCGTGATAGGTTGTATAGAAAAGTTATTATTTTCTAATTTAATTATAATATATCCCGGCTGAAAAGGCAATCACTAATTGCCGATCCGGGAAATTAACTTTGTCATATTTTCGTAAAGACTGTTCCGGTCAGGAGATTTCAGGACAACGGAAATATATTCTCCTCCGTCGGCTTCGTCCCGTGTTGCCATGATCAGACAGCTGCCGGCCGCCTGAGTCGAACCGGTCTTGCCGGAAAACACGGTAAGACCGTCAGGGGTTTCCCGTTTTCCGATCAGGTACTGGTTGGTGTTATCCCAGGTCTGTGTGACAGGCGCACCCGCAGCGTCAGTATATGACGCCTGATAAGACAACGTGCCGGTCACTGTACGGAACTCCGGAAGCGTAAGGGCTTCACGATAAATTAAATACAGGTCGTAAGCGGTCGTATAGTGATTCTCATCTGTCAGGCCGTGCGGATTTACAAAATGTGTGTCGACTGCGCCAAGCCGCCGCGCTTCCTCATTCATCATATCCGCAAACGCCTCGATACTGCCCGCGATATGTACCGCGATAGCCGCACCGGCGTCGTTGCCGGATGGAAGCATCAGTCCATAAAGAAGCTGCTCCAGTGTCAGACGGTCCCCGGGATGAATCCCACAGAGAGACGCGCCGGATTCTGTGATAACGGCGTCCTGCGTCACGGTCACTGTATCTGACAGATTACCGTACCGGATCGCAAGGATCGCTGTCATGATCTTGGTAATGCTGGCCGGATACAGACGTTCAAAGGCATTTTTACTGTAAAGGGTCTCGTGCGAAGTCAGTCCGAAGACAGCGCCGGCTTCAGAACTGATCTCTTCGGTATCATAAATGGATTCGTCCGTAATGACGCAGAGATCCCCGGCAAAAAGGCTGCCATATCCGGGATTCTCCCCTTCGCCTGCATATCCGGACAAGAGCGCATCCATATCCAGGCCTCTCTCTTCAAGGCGATAGGGATTCTCAAATTTTCGTTCCATGCAGCCTGTCAAAGACAGGGCCATCATCATAACGACGCAAAGAGAAACAATGCTGCCGGCGATGCGCCCGCCGCTTCGGAGCTCCTTCATCATAACGCCTCCGGAAAATTATTTGTACATCTCCCGCCATTCCAGATCGCCGTGCTCCAACGCTTTCACCAGAAGCTCGCCAGTAGCCAGATTGGTTGCCACCGGGATATTGTGAAGGTCACACATGCGGATGATACTGCTTCCGTCAGGATCAGTCCTTTTCGGCGACACCGGCTCCCGAAAGAAGATCACCAGATCAAGCTGGTCCTGCTCAATATCTGTACACATTTGTTCCGCGCCGCCCAGATGCCCGGCCAGATATTTGTGTACATTCAGATTCGTCACTTCCTCGATCAGCCGTCCGGTCGTGCCGGTGGCATAAAGGGAATGTCTGCTTAAAATCCCACGGTAGGCGATGCAGAAATTCTGCATCAGTTTTTTCTTGGAATCATGCGCGATCAGACCTACATTCATGTACGCTCCTCCTTCATTCGTTGTTAAACCTGCGCTGCAAACCTACATTCAGTACTACACCCATACCTATAAAGAGGCTCAGTAAAGAGCTGACACCGGAACTGATGAACGGCAGCGGCAGACCTGTGTTTGGAAAGATAGCCGTGGCAACGGCAATATTGGCAAAACTCTGAAACCCCAACAGAGTCGCCATACCGACACAGATCATCCGGCCTGACAGGTCCGAAGCCCTCATAGCCATGATCAAACACTCGCTTATCAGGATAAGATACAGGGCAATGACGACTAAAGCGCCGACAAACCCGAACTCTTCTCCGATGATGGCAAAAATAAAATCATTCTGCTCTTCCACCAGGAAATTCCCTGCCTTTACGGACAAAATCCCGGTGTTGTTCCATCCCTTTCCCCATAACTGCCCGGAACCGATAGCCATGATGGAATTCTCCTGCTGGTAATATGTCTCCGAATAAAGCTCCGGATTCTGCCAGGACAGGATACGGTTAGCCTGATACTGTTTCAGAAACGGGATCATACCGTTCTGGAGCAGATAAAACAGCAGGAAGATCCCGGGTATCACAACCGCCAGTACGCCGATGATCCATTTATAACTGATGCCTGCCGCAAACACGATCGCGGCCACAACGATCGTCAGGACGATCAGTGTGGACAGGTTCGGCTGCATATAGATCAGCACGGCCGGAACCGCAAACAGCAGGGCCGCCGCCAACACCACGGTGAAGCGGTTGATCTTCTCCTGATACCGTTCGAAATACCAGGAGAAGAACAAAATAATACCGATCTTGACGAACTCTGATGGCTGAATCTGTCCGATGACCGGCAGCTGCAGCCATCTCGTGGAAATACCGCGGCTGCGGCCGAACAGGATCACGGCTGCCAGAAACGCCACACATACCAGATAGATCACATAATGGAAGGACAGGATCCAGTGATAGTCGATCAGGGATAACACCAAAGCAAGGAACAGTCCTACGCCAATACCCATGAGCTGCTTATTCACAGTCCCCTGATTCTGGTTTGTTGCACTGTAGATCGCCATCAGGCCAATAACGCTTAATACCGTCATATATAAGATCAGACGAAAATTGTACTTTCGAAAATGGTAGTCAAAAAACATCCTAACATATTCCCTTCAGTCGAAAACTCTTTAACGGTATTACCGCACAGAGCGCCGGGAGATCACCGGCGTACAGCCTGTCCTCAGCATTCCTGCCGACCGGCCGGCGGATACGCACTTCCATCTGCGACGCGTCCACATCCAGATACCTTGAGATTACGCGGCAGATATCTTCTCTTAACATCGCAAGCGTCTCCGGCGGGAACCCGCTTCGGTCAGCTGCCAGAAGGAACCGCAGCCGCTTCGCGGCAACCTCGCCTGAACATTTCCGATACGGTGACGCCGATCGAATGTGTTCCATCGTACAACCTCCTTCTATGCTCTCCGAAGGAGGTTTGTCAGGCGGCCGAACAGTCCGAACGAAACATTCGGAAGCGTGAGCGGCACATCCTCGCCCAGAAGACGTCTGCAGATATCCAGAAATGCCTGTCCCGCCGGAGTATCTGTACCTGCCAGCGGTTCTCCCTGATTCGTGGAGATCACGATCGCTTCATCATCCGGGATCGCGCCGATAAGCGGCACGGCCAGAATATCCATGACATCGTCCACTGACATCATATCTCCCCTGCGCACCATATCCTGACGCACACGGTTGACGATCAGGTGTATGCTCTTCATCTGCCCGGCATCCAAAAGCCCGATAATACGATCGGCATCGCGGATCGCAGATACCTCCGGTGTTGTCACTACCAGAGCCCGGTCGGCGCCTGCTACGGCATTCTTATATCCCTGCTCGATCCCGGCCGGACAGTCAAGCAGTATGTAATCGAAATCACCCTGTAAATCTTCCACCAGTTTTCTCATCTGTTCCGGGTTCACCGCTGATTTGTCCCTGGTCTGTGCAGACGGGAGCAGATACAGGTTCGGATATCTCTTGTCTCTTATCAGGGCCTGCTTCATTCGGCAGTTCCCCTCCACCACATCAACCAGATTGTAAACGATCCGGTTCTCAAGCCCCATAACGACATCCAGATTGCGCAGTCCGATATCCGTGTCGATCATCACGGTACGTTTGCCAAGGATGGCCAGGCCTGTCCCGATGTTGGCAGAGGTTGTGGTTTTTCCCACCCCGCCTTTTCCGGAGGTAACAACAATGACTTCACTCATAAGCGTTTCCTCCAAAAATAAGCTGTCACGGATATTCTACCCTATCTTTATGGATATTTCCAGTATCATTTTATATAATTTTGTGAATATTTTTTGTCTAAGACGACGATGCCGTTTTTCGGTTTCTCAGCCAAACAGGCCTTTCCGCATACTGCGAATGCAGATCTTTTCGTCTTCCACGCTTACGACGACCGGGCCTTTCGCAAGACGCTTTCCCTTTTCTGAGCAATGCGCCTCGAAATCGGCGATTTTAAGGGCCGACGGCGCCATCTCCATGGCCGCCACGATCGCCTCGGAGTTGCCGGAAATGCCGGCGGCGACAGAACCGAATAAATCTCCGATCACGACGATATGGCCCTTGGAGACGACCCTGGCACCTTTTTCCACGTTTCCGATAACAACGACGCTGGTCTCGGCTTCAAGGCTCTCACCCGATTTCAGTGTTCCGCGGTAGAACTGGCCGCCTGCAGCGGATATTTCCATCAGCTTTTCGTTGAGGGCCTTTTCACATTTCCTCGTACGCTCCAGATCCTGATCCAGAAGGCAAAGGATCTCGATGTCCGAATTGCCCATGATCACATTGACCAGCGAATACTCTTCTTCCGGCGACAGTTCCCTTCCTGCAAACGTCAGGGTCATCTGCACGGATCCCCAGAATCTGGCGCTCTCCCTGAACTTGGCGGCCACATCCTGCAGAAGCTGTTCAAACGGCAGCTGCGGATCCAGAATTACCGTCATGCCTGATCGGTTGCTCTTGATCACTACAGAACTTTTCATGATATTCTTCCTCCTTTTTAATCGCCGACAACGATATCGGTCGCGTCCAGGGCGCCGGTATTCATAATATAATCCAGATCCGTATAACCGTAATAAAGACGGTACACGTTCTTGGCTACGGCGGCCGCTTCTGCGGAACTGTAGCCATATGGTATATTCACGGTCACACTGATCTCAGGATTCTCATAGGGACCGTAGGAAATGAAGAACGCATGGTTGCCGCGGGCATTCTCCTGGGCGGTACCGGTCTTTCCGGCGATATCCACCTCGAGATCGCGGAAAATGGATTTCACGGATCCGAGTGCGATCACATTACGCATGCCCTGTTGAACCGTGTTCCATGTGGAATCGTCCACCTGAATCTGGTTGGAGATCTCCGGTACATATTCCTGAATGATATTACCGTCCGCTTCCGCGATATGGTCGATCAGGCTCAGTTCAAAGACGCTGCCGCGGTTGGCAAGTGCCGTCACATAGCGTGACAGCTGGACGTTCGTATAAGCATGGGTACCCTGCCCCATTGCAGAACGTTCCGGGTCCATATCCGAAAGACTGGGCGCGTTCTCCTCGATCTCAATGCCGGAGGTGTGGTCCAGACCGAACATGGCGGCATATTTCTGGATCACCTTCAGACCGGTATCAGTGGAGTAAACGCCGTTTTCATCGGTAGAAAGCCGGTGTGCCAGTTCCGCGAAGAAATAGTTACAGGACTCCTGAATGCCTTCGGTGATCGTCAGTTTCCCATGCTTGCCGGGATAGATCCAGCAGCGGATCGGATTCGTAATGTCTGTATAGCGGCCGGTACATTCGATCTCTTCACTGATAGAAACGACTTTCTCCTCCAGAGCCGCGATCGCCGTGATGGGTTTAAAGGTAGAACCCGGCGCTTTAAGCGCCTGGGTGGCGTTATTATAAAACGGTCTGGATAAGTCATTATTCAGCTGGTTAAAGTAGACCGGATCCACACTTCCGCTCATCCGATTGTTGTCATAGCTGGGATAGGTGACCACAGCGAGGACCTTTCCGCTCTTAATGTCTACGACCGTACAACCGGCAGTACACGGATCCAGCGCCAGTTGGGCCGGTGTGATCTCCAGCTTGGTGATTTTGTCGATCATAAAATCGAACGCATAATCCTCTCCGTTTGCATGAAGCTGACGGACCTGTTCTTCATCATACGGCAGCACACCCTGGGAATAAAGCGCCAGGCACAGTTCCTTTCCGGTAACGATATTCTGATCTACCAGATAACGGTAGATCCGTTTTGTAAAGGCGGTATCGTCCCTGATCGCATCGATCACATATTTCTTAAGTGTTTGGAAACTGTTGTCCGCGCTGGAGTATTTATGCTCTGTCTCCAGTTTTGTCGTATCGACCCAGCTGCCGGATATACCGGAGTAGAGATAATCGCGAAGACTGATCGTCCCCTCATTCCATGCGACAGTTTCCCTGCTTTCCGGATCGATCAGGTCGCGCTTTATGATCCCGACGGTTTCTCCCGACAGATAGGAAAAAATGAAATTCATATATGCGCGCATATCTTCAGGAAGATCAGAAAGCGCAGGCGCGTTCGGATCGTCTAACTGCGCCTCGATATCCGCCAGAATCTGCTCGCGGGACGCCGTGTATTTCCCATAGATCTGCCGTTCGACTTCGTCAGCCTCCTCTCCTGCCAGATGGTTCAGGGAAAGGACGTTGTTATTAATCAGCTGATAGTAGGCGTCTTTAATGGAGATCTTGATCTTACTCGAATCCCTGTTTTCCTCTTCCGTCACTTCCCGGTTTACGAGATGGGATACCAGAACGCCGGCCAGCTGTTGTTCCAAAAGATGGTAAATGCCCTTCTGGAGATCGCTGCGTATCGTCAGATAAATGTCGTCGCCGGCCTGCGGTTCTGTGGAATCGTTTTCCACCTTCAGGATCTGGCCGTAACTGTCCACATACATATTGGTGACGCCCTTCTGCCCGTGGAGAACGGATTCCATCGATGCTTCCACGCCGGTTCGTCCAACGATATCATTGGCGTCGTAACTGGGATCCTGTTCCTGCAGAGACTGCAGCTGTTCTGTCTGGACCTTGCCTGTATAGCCGATGATCGGTGCGAAATAGACGGCGTCGTTGTAGACGCGCACTGTGGATTCCGCGATCTCCACGCCATCCATATCCGCCGTATGTTCCAGAATGTCCGCAACCGTTTCCTGGGAAATGTGGTCTGATACATTGACCGTCATATATTTGCGGTAGGCAATCAGCGACAGGGCGTAGCGCAGATGTGCGATCTGAAGGGCTTCGCGGTCTGTAAGGACGATGGCGTTGCCTTTCTTATCTTTCAGGCCGTCCAGATCATAACCATAGCGGCTTTTGGAGCGCAGCTTCGCAAGAAGTTCCGCAGCAGTGACATTCGATGGATATTCGCCGCCGGCATCATCCAGCTTATCAACGGAAGTCAGGCCATAAAAGTCACGCAGGAAGCGCTTTCTGGCTGCTTCCGAGGCAGATGTATAGACCAGATTGCCTTCGGCGTCAAAACCGATCTCAAGCTTGGGAACTACCGTTTCGCCGTGCTTGTCCAGAATGCGGATCAGATTATAAAGCATCAGGTTCATATCCTGATTGTTCTTGTAGACGCCGGTATCCCGGAGCGTAACGGAATAAGACAGTTCATTGTAAGCCAGAAGGTTCCCGTCCGCGTCATAAATATTGCCCCTTGTACCCGGCGTCGTTATCGACCGGTACGTAGTGGTCACATAATCGTCAAGGTACTTTTCCCCATCAATGATCTGCAGGTGAAAAAGCCTTCCGACCAGAGCCGCGAACATTCCGACAAAAATCACAAACAGCAGAAAAAGCCTGGATGCAACCAGGCGTCTCAAAAGTTCTGAGATAATCTCGAGAATTTCCTTAAACAAAGGTGGTATCCCTCCCGCTCTCATAAGCCCTGAGCTTTCTGTTAATATACAAAAGCAGCCGGTAAAGGAACAAAGTGGTGACTACGGTGAAAATCGTCTCCGGCACCATCAGTTCCCGGAAATAATACATAAAATCCAGCCGTCCCCGGATCAGGAACCGGAACACATACACATACAGGTTGTAGGCCAGTTCGTTGACAATACTCAACACCAGCGGAATGGTGACAAAATCTTCATAAAAATACTTTGTACAGCTTCCGTTGCCGTATCCGACATACACATAAAAGAGCGTATAAAAACCGAACGGTCCGCTGTAAAACAGATCCAGCAGGATTCCTGCCAGCAGTCCGTAAATCATTCCCATTCTCCTTCCGTCCATAAAGGCGAAAGAAAACGTCAGGATCAACAGAAGGTTCGGCGTGGATACCAGTACCGGGATCAGAGGGAAAACGCAGTTCTGGATCGTGAACGCCGTCAGGATCAGAATAACATTGACAAGCGTACGCTTCATGATCCCACCTCCGGATCGGCAGTTTCCTTCACGTCAGTGATGATCAGGACTTCACGAAGATTATGGAATTCAGCCACCGGTACCAGATAACCGGAGCTTGTCAGTTGGTTGTTATCCAATGTAATATCCTTGGCATAACCGATGAGGATACCCGGCAGATAGCTGGAACTGATATTCGAAGTAACGATCCGGTCGCCGTCCTTCACGTCGCCGTCCTTCTGGATATTGGAGAGAGTCAGGCGCCCTTCGCGGTAAAGCGTCAGGTCGCCGCCTACGATACAGGTGTCCCCGGATTGGAGCGCCATCGCGCTAACGCGGCTGGAGTCGTCAATGATCGACCGAACCGTGGCATAATGGGCGCCCACATCGGTCACAATGCCGACCAGCCCGCCGCCTGCCAGTACATTATTTCCTTCCCGGATGCCATCGGCAGAGCCCTTATCCACACGAAAGACCTGAAACCAGTCGCCGGAATCATTTGCAATCACGCGGGCCGCGGTCTTCTCATACTGCATATATTCCCGGTCAAGATCATAAAGCTCGCGGAGCCTGTCCAGTTCAAAGACTTCCGAGGTGAGGCGGTTATTCTCCTCTGTCAGGGCCGCGATCTGATCCCGAAGTTCCGCATTCTCCCTGAGCGCCGTCTTTAGCTTCGAATAATCGGCCACACCGTCATAAAGAAGTACGCCTGCCCGGTTAACACCGGATTGGATCGGCGTCACCAGATAACCGACTGCGGTACGCAAAGGAGCCAGCCACTGATCGGTAAAAGTAGTAACAACGATCAGCAGCAGGCAGCAGACGGTAATAGCGATCAGAATATAGCGGTTATATTTGGATTCCATTATAATTTACCTTCTCTTTTAAAACTGCAGTAGACATGGTCGCCGATCACCACATGGTCCAGAAGCTGAATTCCCAGCAGGTTCCCGGCTTCCCTGATCCTCGCTGTCATCAGGCAATCCTGACGGCTGGGCGTCGGATCTCCGCTCGGATGGTTATGCACAAGAATTACACCTGTAGCCCGGCATCGAAGCGCTTCAATAAAAATTTCGCGCGGGGAAATGATTGCCGCATTCGCAGTTCCCTTGGATATAAGCATATCCTTGATCAATCGGTGTTTCATATCCAGAAACATGGCAAACAGCTGCTCCTGCTCCATGAGCCGCATATCTTCCATATAGTAGTTCACTACCTCCTCCGGAAGGTCGAAGGTCTGAATATGTGAGATTGCATGGCGTTTGCTGATTCGTCTGGACAGCTCACCGATACATAATAACTGGATCCCTTTTACGGTACCGATTCCATCCACGCCGGTCAGGTCCTGCAGTGACAAATGACTAAGTCCCAGAATACCGTCATTCGGATGACTGAGATCCAGAATCCGTCTGGCGGTCTCCAGAGAATTTTGTCCGCGGCTGCCGGTTCGAATGATGATGGAAAGAAGTTCCTCATCGCTCAACGCTTCCGGCCCCATCCGCACACAACGTTCATAAGGCCGCTTATCGGCCGGAATTTCTTTCATTCTTCTGTTGTCCATAGTTCCTCCGATCTGCTCCTCCCCAGGTACGATGGCGGAAATGGACATGACATATATTGTATATTTTACCATAAACCGGCATGATTGTATACAAAATTATGAGGGTTTATGAAAATGTAAGGATTTCGGCGAAGAGCAGCCTATAACCTCACGATCCCGGCGTCGCACAGGGCCTGCAGGGACTTTAAGATCCCGAATTTCGCGTGATACCAGGTCAGACCGCCCTGGAAAAACACCGTATACGGCGGCCTTATCGGCGCGTCGGCGCTCAGCTCGATGGACGAGCCCTGCACGAACGCCCCGGCGGCCATGATCACAGGCGAATCATATCCGGGCATGTCCCAGGGCTCCGGCTTCACATAGCTGTCCACAGGCGCCGCCGCCTGGATCCCCTCGCAGAAGGCGACGACCGCCTCCGGTTTTCCGAACGTGACCGCCTGAATGATGTCGTGACGCTCTTCCGTCCCGTTCGGATGCACGGAAAATCCCAGCTTTTCATAGACGTTTGCCGCAAATATCGCTCCTTTCAGCGCCCCGGCCACCACGGTCGGCGCAAGGAAAAAGCCCTGGTAAAGCGACTGGTTAAGCCCAAGGCTCGCTCCCACTTCCCTCCCGAGCCCGGGCGCGCTCAGGCGGTAGGAAGCGCGGTCGATGCAGTCCCGCCGCCCCGCGATATAACCGCCGATGGGCGCCAGACCGCCGCCCGGATTCTTGATCAGGGAACCGACGATCATATCCGCGCCCACGTCGGTGGGCTCGATGGTCTCGACGAATTCTCCGTAGCAATTGTCAACCATGCAGATCACGTCCGGTTTGATCTTCTTCACGAACGTGATCAACCGGCCGATCTGCTCTACCGAAAAGGTTGGCCGGGTCGCATAGCCTCTGGAGCGCTGGATCGTGACCAGCTTCGTCTTATCATTAACCGTTTTCGCGATATTTTCATAATCGAAGGTACCGTCCGGCAGCAGGTCCACCTGCCGGTAAGAAACGCCGTATTCGGCCAGGGAACCGACGGACGGACGGATGCCGATGACCTCCTCCAGCGTATCATAGGGGCCGCCTGCCGGAGACAGAAGCTCATCGCCCGGCCGCAGATTACCGGAAAGCGCGATGTGGAGCGCGTGGGTCCCGCTCATGAGCTGGGGACGCACCAGGGCCGCTTCGGTATGGAAGCAGGACGCGTAGACCTGCTCCAGGGTGTCGCGGCCGATATCGTTATAGCCGTAGCCGGTGGTCGCCGCGAAATGGATATCGCTGACCCGGTTGTCCTGCATGGCCTTAAGGACCTTCAGCTGGTTATATTCGGCCCTGGCGTCAATGGCTTCAAAACGCGGCTTTAAGGCCGCCTCCACCGCCGCGGTGAAGCTCAGCACATTTTCGCTGATACCGAGATTTCTGTATATATTGTCTAAATCGGAATGCATGCTCTTATGTTCTCCTTGCTTTCTGCCTGTTGATTCTGTTTTCGCCTGCTTTATTTTCTGTGTCTGTTTTCACTGTTATCCGATATCCGGCCGCCGCACGGAACGGATTGATCTACAGCATTTGCTTCTCATCCATTTCCTTTAGAATGTGCTTAAGAACCTTCGCCCTGTCATTGTCAAAATCAGGCAGGTTCAGCCACCGCACGTCCCTCTCCCGCTTAAACCATGTGATCTGACGCTTGGCGAAATGCCGGGTATCCCGCTTGATGATACGGATCGCTTCCTCCAGGGAATACTCTCCCTCCAGGTAAGCCAGAATCTCCTTATACCCGAGCCCCTGCATGGAGACCATCTGGCGGTCACAGCCCATGGCGGCCAGCCGCCGGACCTCCTCCAGAAGCCCCTGTTCCATCATCATGTCCACCCGGCGGTCGATCCGCCCGTAAAGCGCGGCCCGGTCGGTATTAAGGACATAGTAGAGAAAGTTATAGGGGGACTTCTTTTCCCGTTGCTCTTCATTGTGGACGGAAATGGGTTCTCCGGTCTGCCGGTAGAATTCGATGGCGCGGATCGTCCGCTTGATATTGTTGGAATGGATCGCTTCTGCGGACGCCGGATCGATTTCCCTAAGCATTGCATGGAGATATTCCGGTCCCCGTTCAGCCGCCAGCTGTTCAAGCTTACGCCGCAGCGCTATATCGCTGTCCTGTTCCGTAAAATCAATATCATAGAGAAGCGCCTGGATATAGAAGCCGGTGCCGCCGGCCACAACCGGAATATGCCCCCGGCCGTAAATGCCGTTCAGAGCTTCCTTCGCCATCGTCTGGAATGTGACTACATTGAACTCTTCCGTCGGATCCAGCACATCGATCAGATGATGCGGGACGCCGTCCATTTCCCCCGGCGTCACTTTGGCGGAACCGATATCCATATGGCGGTAGACCTGCATGGAGTCGGCGCTGACGATCTCCCCGCCGACGGCTTTGGCCAGACGGATCGATAGGTCAGTCTTCCCCACGGCCGTAGGACCCGTAAGTATGACAAGCGGCGGTCGGTTCATAAGCGATTCCTGCTCCTCTCTGCGATATGTCTCATTCAGGCCGCTGATCGCACTGTATATGCGCGGCAGTTTTTCATCAGTCAAGCGAAATAACTTCCATATCGTCCGGCACGAAGAGATTTCCGTGATAATACTGCTTTCCCTCTGCCGTGTAAAGCTCTTTGCGGTTCCTGATATTTTTGTCCTCCGTATGGTAAAGGATCAGGTTCTTCACGCCCAGCCGCTCCGCCAGCTCGCAGGCGTCCTTGACCGTGGAGTGATTCTTCTTGTACGGATCAAAGATATCCGCCTGGGAATAGAGGCAGAACGCCTCATGGAGCAGCCAGTCGCTGCCGGCGGCGTAGGGCTCTTCATAGTCGCAGTATGGCTCGTCTCCGCAGCAGATGGTCGATGTTCTTCAACCGTATTCCTCCTCGCTTCCTCTGTCCGCATGCGGTATCGCTTGTCTGCATCGCGTGGAAAAGTGGAGCTGCTTTACGCCGCTCCACTACATACAATACCATGTCCTCCGGACATGCTCCCTCCGGGGGAGGCGCACGGTTCGGTCCGGTGTTTTGTCCTCACTTCGTTCGGACACCGAACCGGTGCGGCTATAATCTCTGACGAGATTATAGCTTATTCTTCTGGTAAAATCAAGAAAGAAGTGAAATTTTAGCCACCGGAATATGCCGGCTTCTTTATGCCTGTTTCTCATTCCAGCAGGTCCGGACCGCATACCAGATCACCGCCGCGGAAATCACGACAAGTGCCAACTCCACAGCCAGTGTGGGAAGGAGACCGGCAGCCAGCACCGTCAGGAAATCCACCAGAAAATGGATTCCGTAAGCCAATATGAGGCAGTTCTTTCGTCCGTCCTTCACCGCGCGGAACACGAAAAGAGACAGGCCGATCTGCAGCGCCAGAGCTGAGACACGTTCCAGACCGCCCATATAGAACATATAGGGCGGCGTCTGCCACAGCGCCTTCAGCTGTTCAAAGGTAAGCTGGGCCGTTGCCGTATCCAGCTGCGCCATGACCGCAGAAATGCCGCCGCTATTGATCATTACCGATGTGGTCAGATTATTGATGGAAACCATGCCCATCAGCATGATCGCTTCGACGCCGCCGTGGCCCACGCCGTACATCAGGGCATTTTCACGGTTCAGCCCGTTCTTCATGAAACGCCGCATGGCGATATAGCGACCCGTTTCCTCAAAAAGCGCCGCAGCCGCACCGCCGTACAGCGCGTAAAGGAACGTGTTGGAAGTCAGTGCCGTCCCGGCGACAGAAAAGACGACCGAGTGCAGGATCTGCTCCAGGATCATTGCGAAGAAAAGAAATGCCCCCGCGCCTACAAACAGTGCCTGGACCTGCGCCTTAAGCTTCCGTCTGACCATAATCGCCAGTATGACCGGCAGCCCCGTTGAAACGATCAGCGAAAACACCATTCCGGCCATGCTGGCCGTTGAAACCGTTCCCCATTCCATAATTTGTTCATTCCCTCCTCATTTTCGTTGTTTTGTAATTTGTTTTTCGATCAATCCGAGATCTCAGCCGTCAGCCGGTCATAGATCGCCTGTGTCTCTGCTTCATTCTTTCTGTTTAAGACAAGTATTTCGCCGCCTGCTTCGATTACAAATCCTCTTCCGGACGACGCATTCATTCCTCCTTTGCAGGTCCAAGCTTCATGACACAGCCGCTCTCTTCCGTCAGATCCGTGATCCAGAGCATGATCTCCTCCAGAACCGACACATTCAGTTCATAGAAAATGTACTTGCCCTCCCGCTGGTCCCGGATCAGATCCGCGTCCTTTAAGACCGACAGATGCCTGGAAACGGACGCGCCGCTGACCGGAAAATGTTCCGCGATCTCGCCTGCGGACATCCGGCCCGGCTTCAGGAGATTTAAGATCTCGCGCCGGGTCGGATCCGCCAGCGCCCTTAGTGTATCCTGCATTCCCATGAGAATCCGCCTCCATATTTAACATTTAACTTAAATGTTAAATGTAATATAACACATGACGCGGATAATGTCAACATCTCTTTTATTTCCGGACAAAATAAACTGTTTGCGGTACGGATTCTGCGGCATAAAGCGCAGAAAGCCGCTGCTCAGCAGACATGGGATCTGCTTCGCAGCGGCGCATTTATGTTTTCATGCAGGCAGGGCGACGGTGACGCTCCTATCATATTCCGTCATTTCAGCGGAATGATATAATAACTGTTCTCTCCCCGCGGTTTCCCCGCTTCATCCGGGTTCGGCAGGACCAGCGCGTCCACCTGCGCCAGATCGACGATCTGTTCGAATGGATGCATGATCCGGTATTCCGTCTTCGTATCATCCGTAAAGGAGCCGCCACCGCCGTCCGAAAGGAACGGAAGCATGGTGCCGTCCTTAAACCGAAGGCCGCAGGGATACGTCAGCTCCGAGACAAATTCCGGATCGGTTCCGTCCGGAACCGACAGCAGCGCGCGGATCGACACCGGCGATATTTCCAGTTCCTTTACCGTAATCCCGGTCTCTCCGATGGGGACCGCGGCGGTAAATGTCCGGTAGGCGTCGCTGCCGGAAAGCGGAATGGTAAAGTCCCAGCTTCCCTCCGCAAGCTTACAGAATGTTCCCTGATCGATGGTTCCCAGATCGTGAAATGTGATATGGAGTTCCCGGCCCAGAAAGCTGTCGTCCGTATCTGCCGATATCTGGAAAATGTACTCCATTGTACCGTTTTCATCCGCATACCGCGGCACCAATGGGCCGTCCGGAACCGTCCCGTCCTCGTAGACCGGGTGGCCGCTGCCGTCGGAAACGATTCCGTCGTAGAAGCTGTGGCAGGCGTTGAACCAGCTGGTCCGGCCGTTTAGATCGTCGCCGAACCCGTGAAGATCCACGTTATCAAAGCCCGGCTCCGCTCCATCCGGAAGCGCGAACCCGTCCACCGTGAAGGAGACCCACACGCAGTCACCGGCAGCGACGGTTGTGTGCGGCGCGATGGTAACGCCGTTTACCGTGACCGGCGCGATCTTCTGTATCGCCGGGTTTTCTTCTGTTGTGTCGGGACCGGTTCCTGCCGCGGCGCTTTCGGAAAACACAACAGCCATCCCCTGCTCCGCCAGTTCTTTCTGCTGCTCAGGCGATGCCTTCAGGGCGCCGCTCATTCCGCGGCCCCAGTAGGTGTAGGCCGCAGCGGCCGCTGTGATCACTCCTGCCGCCAAAAGCACCGCGCACGCCGCCGCTGCCGCCGTACGATGATATTTCCATGCGGGCAGGGCGCCGGTGGCACGCTTCCTGTATTTCCATGCGGGAAGGGCGCCGGTGACGCTCTGCTCGGATGTCTCCCGGATCTGCTGGAATGCCGCGTTCATTTTCTCATTTACCACGTCCGGAAGCTCTGTTTCTTCTCTGAACACATAGAATTCTCTGTTTTTCATCCTGTATCTCCTCTTCGTAAGATTGTGTCGGTCATTTCTCCGTTTACTCCCCGTCCCGGTAATACCTCGCCAGCTTCTCCCGGCCGCGCTGAAGCCGCGTCTGGACCGTACTTTTCGGGATCCGCAGGATCTGGGCGATCTCGTCGGTCCGATAGCCCTCCGCGTAGAAGAGAACCATTATGACCCGGTATTTCTCATCGAGAGTCGCCAGCGCTTCCTTCAGTTCCAGATTGTAATGATCTTCCTCCGCCGGCTCCGGCATCTCCTCAATGTCCGCGTAGCGACGCCTCTCATCCCGCAGATCATAGCATTTGCGGATCAGGATCCGGGTCATCCAGGTGCCGAAATACCGGTCATCCCGAAGCGAATGCATCTTCTCCCAGCAGGTCAGGATCGTATCCTGGATCGCGTCGGCCGCGTCCTCGTCATTTAAGAGAATCGCCAGCGCGACTCGGTACATTTGCTTCGCGTGAAGCTGCATCAGGCTGACGAACGCGTCAGGATCCCGGCTTTTCGCGCGGGCAACGAGCTGACGGCCGGGGCCGTTCTTCTCTGTATTCGGGTGAATCTCTGTTGTCTCCATAGGCTCTTTTCCTGTGCCTTTCTGTCTGATTTGCAGTGCGGCAGATATAACTTTCCGTGCCGCTGCGCCTGTGACTTATTATGCTGCATTTTCTTTCGTGAACGTTCACTGTACCGTATACATCTATTAGACGGGGAAACTCATTACGAAATCCCATATTATTGAAAAATATTTCGGAGCATAAAAACGGAGACAATCCGGATCCTCGGACTGTCCCTGACTTAACAGCTCTGTTCTTATTACCCCTATCTGCTTCCCCTGTTACTTCGGCGCCATTTCGCTGTGTGAACGCTTCTGAAACACGATCCATCGTTTCTCGCCGCTTTCGTCTGCCATATAGACTTCAATCGTATCTTCAACCGAACCATATTGATAACCGGCTCCGACACCAAAGTTTGACTGGTTATCCTCCGTGGGATACGCCGAACCGTCTACGGTCGATGTGATAGTTCCGTCCATGTTGCCGCAGCGCCCGCTGACAGTGCTCTCTTCTCCTGTTGAAAAATAAAGCTCGCCGTTCACCATGACCGCAGGGAACGCAATAGCCGCTGGAATCGCATCCGTTTCTTTGCTGTCATCGTGCTTCGATTCCGACTCCCAGTATTCGCTGATATCATGATGGAACTTTGTACTGAAAAGGGCGCCGTCCTCAAGCCGGCAGAGCGGCAGACTGTCTGAACCATCCGCGATAAAAGTAAGTTCGGTTCTGTCGTCATTGATCCGAAAACGGAAATTTTTAAATCCTTCCGATGTCGCGGAATCTCTCAGCGTGACAATATCCCCGTCCACGTCAAAATAGCCCCTGTAGATCGTACTGCTCAGCGGTCCTTCGCACATCTGGAACGTGTTAAACGGTTCCAGTGTAACGACGAAGTCGCCGCCAAACCCGACTTCTTCCCATACGAACGTGACTGGCTCGGATACATAACTTTCTTCGGCGGAAAAGCCGGTTGGTGATGCCTCCATTTCCGACACAGTATCTGCCTCTGAAGGTGTTTTTGTTTCTGAAACAATATCGGCTGCTGACACTATTTCCGCTTCTGTCAGCGCAGATGCAGCCGAGTCACCGCCGGAAAGACCTGCAGTTGTATCCACGGTCTCATTGTTAATATGAGTTCTACACGCTGTCAGCAGTGCCATGCACATCAGCGCCGCAATGTAAAAGCGATTCTTCTTCAACAGGAATCTCCCCTTCTCGATGTATGCTTGTTTTCGTTGGCTCTGTTACCTATTAGCGATACGCATGGCATTCGCGTTTTTATGGGACAATTTTTCCCAATCCTCATTCCCCTTCATATAATCAAATGTTTCATCCCCGAGAGACTCCGAAAGCTTCTGCCTAAGTCCGGCCGTGAAATCCGGATCGACAGCCTTGAACGTCATATGCTGATAAAGCCTGGACTTAGAGACCTCGCCGATCGTTTCGATCCGGTCCAGGATCTCCCGCATAAGCCGCGCCGTCCACGCGGTGTCCTTCTCCCATACCGCGACCTCCAGTCCGTAGCAGACTTCATTATACCCGCCCATTTCAAATACAGACGCGGCAGAGGACGAGACTTCGACCAGCTTTCTCGCCATCTCATGATCACCGTCCCCCATATAAAGAGCGCGCAGATCATTTAACGTCATCTGCAGGTGCTGGTATCCGGTGAAGATCAGTTCCTCGTACGCGCGGTAAGCCTCTGCCCGCTTTCCTGTCCTGCTGTTCACAAGCGCTTCCTTGCGCTTGCGCTCCGGATTCTCCAGAGAGAAATACTCCAGATATCGGGCTGCTTTCTCATAATCCTCTTTCCGGAAATACGCGTGGAACAGCGAATCCGCCGCCTGATTGCGGATCCGTTCATCTTCGGAGAGCAGACACCTCTCGTACCATCCGAATATCGCGGGATCATAGTTTTCTTTGCCCGGGAGTTCTGCCGCCATTCGTCCCGCGTCCAGAACGACGGCCGCCTGCCAGATCAGTTTTCCGCAATTCGGATATTCCTCGATCTTTTCCTTGACGGAACGAAATACGTCATCGAAGTCTTTGCTCTTCAGATCCTTTTGAACCTGCTTCAGATACCGGTTGATCTCTTCATCGGTCAGCTCGTCCCGAAAAGATAGAAGCTCATCCGTGGTAATGCCAAGCAGCCGCGCGATTGGGGCAAGCAGCGCGACATCCGGAAGCGAACTGCCTTTCTCCCATTTATTGACGGCGGGAGCGGTCACGCCGAGACGCGCTGCCATCTCCTCCTGCGTCAAACCCAGATTCTTCCTGTACTTTTTGATAACATCCCCGATCGTCATGATCCGCTGCCTCCTTTGCGATTTTTGAATCGATTTTGAGTATAGTATAGCGGATCCGGGCACGATCGTCTATTGAACATGGGTTAAATAACAGGAAATTAATTTAACTACTGTTTCATATTTTGTTTTATTCTCAGCGGTTCATTGTCTGACCCGATAATGTTCCGCGGCGTACCGATATTGACGTTCGAACGCGCACGCCGCCTGCCGGCTGATTTTCCTGAAAGGGGTCAGCATATCGAACGCGTGCATTCCCGATTCGTAGACATCGCAGGACGCCTCTACTCCTGCCGCCTTCAGATGTTCAATATAAGAAATCGTCTCACAGTAAAATGGCTCCCGTTTTCCGACGAATGTATAGGCAGGCGGAAGACCTGTGTAGTCGGTCTCCCGCGCCGGCGCGGCCGAGGCGGGAACGTCAACACCGGAAAGCCCGCCCAAATATGCGTTCCAGCCCATATGATTTCTCTTTGTATTCCAGACAAAGCCGTGATTATCACGGGAAGAATCGGTATCCCGGTCATCCAGCATCGGATAAAGCGGCATCTGAAAGGCGATGTTTACTTCGCCCCGCCGCCTTGCTTCCAGACACACCGCGACGGCCAGTCCTCCGCCCGCGCTCTCTCCGCCTACCATGAGCCGGCCGGTATCTATTCCGAATTCGCCGGCATGATCCTTCAGATATAGCAGAGCCGCATAGCAGTCCTTAAGCGCCGCCGGGTACGGCGCCTCCCGGGCCAGCCGGTATTCCGGCGAAAGGACGATCGCGCCGTACTTTCGGACAAGCGGCAGTGCGCGGGAAATATATACCATACCTGCCATGCCGGTGATATATCCTCCGCCGTGGATCCACAATATCCCGGGCGGCTTTTCCTTTGCGCGCGCTGCCGGCCGCAGAACGAGGCAGTTCATACTCCGCCCTCCTGCATCGATCACGCGCTTTTCCGTGTGTATCCTTCCCATGCCGGCACCCTTTTTCCTGATAAATGGCATGATGTATCCTTTCAAGCCAAAATTAGCATTATTTCTAATATGGTTTTCTCGCCAATTCCAGATCCATCGCATAGTACACGGTCATAATTCCGCCGTGGCGGTTGATTGCGGAATGAATGCCTTCAAAAAGCTTTTTTCTGTCGGAGGGTTCCATTTTCATATGGTCGGGGTATGTCCGCAATAATGCCATATATTCATCCGCCGTAAAGTCCTTTGTCGTATGATATAGCGAATAGCTGATATCAACAAAACCGTATGCAGACGCTTTTTCCGCCAGCTTCTGCGCATCCGCGCAGCCAAACGCAGTGTACCGTTTCTCCGCGCGCATATATTTGCGATAGAGTTCCTGTATCTCGTCCGTAAGCGTCTCCCGCCCCTGATCCGGACCGGCGTGACAGGCAAAGCGGGCAAACGCTCCGCCGGGTTTTAACAAAGCGAGAACCCGGTTATACCCGTAATCCTCCGGGATCCAGTGAAACGCGGTCGCAGCGTAAATCAGGTCAAATACCTCGTCGGAACTGACAAAATCCTGCAGGGTCTGATTGATTAATGTAAAATTCCCATAAGCCCGATACCGATCCCGCGCCAGAGCGGCCAGCCGCTCTCCCGGCTCTATTCCGGTCAGACTGCACTGCGTATTAAGGATGGGCCGTGATGCCTTTCCTGTCCCTATCCCGATTTCAAGCACATTGCTGGCAGCGCTGATCGGTTTATAGCGCAATAGATCCTCATAGATCTCTTTTGCGTATTCGGGGCGGCTTTTATCATAATCCATGGCTGCGCTGTCAAATGTCTGTTCAAATGCCGTCACGTTCCTTCCTCCGTTCTCAGAATGTTCGATTACAGTTTTGCGCTGTAGTTTTCTTGATAAACCCTTATTAACCTTTAAGCGTATTATCAAATGCACGTTCTGTAATAAAATAAGCCGGAGCCTGCGCCCCGCCAATCATCTCTTCTTAAACATATTCCGGCCTTCTCGAAACTTAATCATTATAATGACCCCGGCGGTGTGATTCGGGGTAAATAACAGCACGGAATCACATCTTTCCGAACAGCGAAACCCCAATCTCATAGATCTTCTTACACTCCTGCGGAAATACCGTCTCGTGCCTTTTGTATTTTGCGTCCGCGTCAAACATCGTCCACTGCCAGTCGGTCCTGCTGTAATCCTTCAGCTGGAGGGTGTCTCCGCTGACAAAGACCTCCGCCGGTCCGACGAACCGGCTCAAAGTCTGCTGATAATTCCGAAGCAGTCCCTGATACATATTGTCCGGCGCGTTGCTTGTCATGATCAGCAGCACAGGGATCTGGCGAGCGCTGCAGCAGGGATGTTCCATATTGTAGGTGAGATTCTGGAAGACGAGCCGCTCATAAAAAGCGCGGAACGACGCGGTCATCTCGCCCAGATAATTCGGAGAGCCAATGATAAGGCCGTCCGCTTCACGGATCGCATCCAGAACCGGGGTCAGTCCGTCCCTGCATATGCAGCGGCCCTTGTTTATCTCTTTCTTGCATCCGAAGCACGAAATGCAGCCCGTGTACTTTTCAAGGCGGAACAGGTCAAACTTCTCTACCGCCGCGCCTGCGTCTTCCGCTCCTCTGGCTGCTTCCGTGATCAGTGTATCCGTATTCCATCCTTTTCTTGGGCCGGCGTTTACCGTTATGATTTTTTGGCTCATCAATTGTCCTCCTCTCACATTCTGTGCATTTTCGCCTTAATGATGTATTCCCGCAAATCCAACTCCTTGCCCGAATCGGTAGTTAATTGTTCTGGCTGCGGTTCAACGATTTGGTAGTCAAAATGACTTTCCGGAAAGGATAAAGTCCGGAAGGTTCGCATGATGAATGCCGTTTCTCCGCTGGAGAAGGTAATCGGTTGTCAGAAGATATTTCGGGTAATTATCCTTCATCGCTTCAAGAGGACGATACTCCCGATCTTCGGTATCCTTACTGTCGGCGATCGTATAAGCAACCTGAACATAGGAATAGTTCAGTTCTGTATCCCGCAAAATAAAATCGCACTCGAACCTGCCAAACCGTCCAACGCTGACAGAATAATCAAGCGATCTCGCATAGAGATAAACGATATTTTCAAGTACCGGACCGTAATTAACTCTGTTATCCGTGTTGTCGGCAAAATAAAAGCTGAGATCCGAAAGATAATATTTTTTCTCGCCGGAAAGCGCTTTTTTGGATTTGAGATCAAAACGGGGACATTCATAAAGGATTTTCGCGTCAAGGAGCGCTTTTATATAGCGGGTGATCGTTGCCCGTGTAGTTTTCGTACCCTGCTTGTTTAGCTCCTCACAGATATTTTTCAAGCTGATAAAGGAGCCGAAATTCCCTGTTACAAAACGGCGGACAGTCTCAAACGTTTCCTTATCGCGGATTTTTACTCTCTGACGGATATCTTTTTCAAAAATCTCACGAACAACCTCCTGTACATAACGGCGCTTATCCGCAAGGGAGTCAAGCAAAACCGTCCTTGGGAACCCTCCTTCCTGAATATATGCTGCCAATTCAGCCGAAGTATTCTGCTGAACCGGTTTATTGTAGAAACGCTTCATTTCTTCGTATTCAGCAAAGCTTAACGGGAACATCTCAAGCGCCAGAAACCTGCCGGTCAATTTGGTTGTGATCTCTCCGCTCAAAAGATAGGAGTTAGAGCCTGTAATAAAGATCGACCATTCTCCATCTGTACGAAACCCATTTAGAACTTCCTCAAAACCCCTGACATTCTGTACTTCGTCAATAAAGAGGTATTTGAGGCCTTTTGCGTGTCCGCTTTCCTCAATTATGTGTTCCAATGCGTCGGGCGTTTTGATTTTCCTGTATCTGCGCGTATCAAGATCAAGATAGACAACATTCTCTTCGGGAACGCCTTTTTGACGTACTTCTTCCGCGATCATCTGCATGAGACTGGATTTTCCGCATCTTCTGACGCCGGTAATCACTTTAATAAGATCGTCGGTGTCGTAGAACCCGCGTATTTTTCTCAGATAGTTTTCCCTGATGAATAAATCCATAGAACGCTCTCCTTTACCAAAAGCCTGCTTTTAGTATATCACAGCCCCAGGAAAATGGCAAGTTAAGGCGTCACTTTTTGCAAATTTGTCAAAAACTGCATCGTTAAACGGCATTTGTCCTGAAATACCTGCGGATAACATTTCATATCCGTTTCCCTCCGTTCATTTTCTCGACAAGGTCCGCACTCTTTGCCGTCATTTCGACCCATGCGGGCCGAAATCCGCTCCGAATGGCGTTTCGCACAGACCTGATATTCGACCATGCGGCGCAATAGAACGGAACCTTGCCGCGCTTTAGTATCTCCATGGCCAGACGGCCTGTCAGCGCTGATGCGACGCCCTGCCTGCGGTAAGCCGGCAGCACATCGACGCCGATCTGCCACATATCCTCGCAGTCGGCGGAGCATGCCGCAAGGCCGATCAGCATTTCGCCGTCATATGCGGCGACGCCTAATACATCCAGATGCCGGCGGTCCGCGCACAGCGCGTCGCTCCACTGCGGAGTGTACAGCGGCGCAAAATCCTCCGGGTGCAGCAGCTTTGTTGTGTAAGGAATATCCTGAACTTTCAGTTCCCGCAGATCCGGCAGAAAGTATTCCGCCATGAAGCAGATGCGCAGGCCATCCTTCTGCAGTTCATCGTTAAGGACATGCAGATTGGGCGTCTCGAAACAATGATGTACCGGGAAGCAGCTGATGTAATCCGTCACAACGCCGCGGTATTTTTCTTCGACGGACGCGACAATATTGTTTCCGTAGGAAATAAGGTTGCAGGCAAGCGGAAGCGCCAGATATTTCCTTGCGTTCGGATTGGGCACAGACGTAACAACGACATTTTCTGTTTTTATAAAATCATCCGCGCGGCAGTTGGCGTCAATTGCGGACTGCCGCATGGCAATCCGCAGGATATCTTCGTTGGTGAAATGCATGATTGACCTCGCTCAAATACTTATATTTCGATTATAGACAATTCACCCGCATCTTGCAACCAAAAAAGCATTGCAAGAAGCGGGCGCATGAATCTGATGCAAAATTAAGTTTTTGATCACACAGCCAACGCTCTACATAATTTCCTTCCTCCTGTACTCCCGGTAGATCACCGGCGGCAGCGCGGCCGACAAAATCACATAGAGCGCGACCGCAACCGGCAGCGCCCCGGTCACGATCCCTCCGAAGTCGAACAGGTCGAAATACACGAGTTCCATGTTCAGCTCCAGAAGGCGGGCCGGCAGCAGGGCCAGGATCTTATCGATGATCACGGCGTCGAAGCTCATATTCTGTATGAAATTCGGCAGGAAAATAATGATGATCGGGGTCATCACGCCCAATACCGTCGAACGGCTCCACGCCGAGACGAGCATGGTCAGAAAGGCGATGAAAACGCATCCGATATAGCCGCCCAGGATCACGATCAGGTAGGCCTGGGCGTTGGTCAGGTTGTAGAAGCTCTTCCATCTGTTAGAGGCCTGCAGCGGGCAGGACGCTCCGCAGAAGCCAAGATAGCCCAGCACGGTCAGCGAATAGACGAGGATCGCCGCCCAGTAGACAGCCGTTACGATCAGAAACCCCGCCGCCAGCTTGGCGCGGATGGCGCTGTTACGGCCATGGGCCGACGCGAAAAAGATCGAGTCCGATTTCCACTGAAATTCGTTGGAAAAGATCCCGGCCATCAGGTACCCAAGCACCATGATCAGGATCATACTGATCGTCGGATAATACGTCAGAACATTGTCCCAGCCCTGCATATAATCGACATAAAACGGCGTTTTCAGTGCTTCATATTGCCGGATCATCCAGTCCTTTTCCGCGTCGGAGAACCGGTAATACGAGCCGTTTGTTTCATCCGCCAGAAATTCCTTCAAAAGCCTTACGCGGTTCGGATAGAATTCTCCCGCCATATCCGGCGTCAGGCTGTTGGCCCGGTAGTAATCCGACGTCTGGAAATCTTCGGCAAAATAATGATTCAGGAGGCCCCGGATCTCATGGATCCCCTGTCCCCAGCCGAAGGCGATATTGCTCAGCCTCACATCCTTTGAATTATACTCCGGCGTGGAGGTGATACGGAGATTTTCCTCGATCACCCGGCGGATCTTTTCCTCGTCCAGAATGCCGGACCACGCCCGCTGTGCGTCCCGTTTTTTCACCATCGCGCGGTAGCCTCTCTCCGTATCTCCGTTTTCATTGACCCACTCACTGCTGCTGTTTGTGGCGAACCAGCAGGTGTACGCGGTCAGGACCAGCATGATCAGAAGCGCGATCACGCCGCCTTTTCTCGCAAATACTTTCTTGATCTCATACTTCACCATTGCCGTCACCTGACCTTTCTCCGAAATGATAGAGGAAAACATCCTCCAGTGTGGTCTCCTGCAGATGGGCAGCCGTTCGGACACTGCCGTTTTCTGCTGTTACCAGACTGTTTATACTCTCAGTCGGTGTCTGTCGCCTCTGAATTTCTGCCGAAGCCGGCCCGCTCCCTGCGCTCGGCAGTGCAACAGCCGGCGGTTCTGCGGACAGTATCCTTAGTTCCGCTCCATTCGGAACCGCCTTCACATTCGATACCTTATACCGGCGCAGATAGGCTTCCACGTCCTTCTTCGGCACCGTCAGGCTCCACACCTTCTCCGGCATGGAGGCGATCATCTCATCCGCCGTGCCGCGGCAGACAAACCTCCCATCCTTCATAAGCAAGATCTCTTTCGCGATATATTCCACGTCCGACACGATGTGGGTGGACAGAAGCACGATCCGTTCCTCCGACAGCTCGCTGATCAGGTTCCGGAAACGGATCCGCTCCGTCGGGTCCAGCCCGGCCGTCGGCTCATCCAGGATCAGGATCTGCGGGTCGTTGAGCATGGCCTGGGCGATCCCTGCGCGCCGCTTCATGCCGCCGGACAGCTTCTTCATTTTCCGGCCGGAGGCCCTGTCAAGGCCAACCTGCCGGATCAGCTCCGCTGTGCGCCGCTTTGCCACCACGGGCCGAAGGCCCTTGATGGACGCGATGTAGAGCAG
>CANREE010000024.1 GCA_947629545.1 uncultured Lachnospiraceae bacterium
ATCTTCTCAGCGGGCACGCCGATCTTCTTGTTCCAGATCTCATAGGCCTCGTCGTCGTCCATGTAGACCGACGGATAGAGACGTTCCGGATCCAGTCCTACCACTTCGGTCAGAAACTCCCAGGACCATGCGATGGCTTCATTCTTAAAATAATCGCCGAACGAGAAATTGCCCAGCATCTCAAAGAACGTGCCGTGGCGGGCCGTCTTGCCGATATTCTCGATGTCTCCGGTGCGGATGCACTTCTGGCATGTCGTCACCCTGCGGCGCGGTGGAATCTCCTGTCCCGTGAAATAGGGCTTCAGAGGCGCCATGCCGGAATTGATCAGCAGTAAACTGTTATCGTTATGGGGCACCAGCGAAAAGCTCTTCATCGCCAGATGACCCTTGCTTTCAAAAAATTCCAGGAACATCTTCCTGAGTTCATTTACGCCATATTTTTCCAATGTCTCATCCTCCAAGTAATCATTACTTTCCTGCAATCGGACGCAAGACGGCACACATCCGGATCTATTCCTGCTTATCTCCCGCCGCAGACTGAGCCGCCTTCTCGGCGTCTTTCTTATCGCGGAACTTCCGCCCGCAAATCACGCCGACGACCGCCACGGCTCCCAATATAACCATTTTGATCAAATTGCTTATAATGCTTCCAAGAATCTCAGCCATATACCCGCCTCCTTCTGGTTTCTCCGTCTGCCAAAACGCCTGATTTCCAATCATTCCTTATCCTATCACATCAAATCGGATTTAACAAGGTTTTTCTTCAGTCCGTCAACAAATATCCGTACTGGCTTATCAGCTCATAAGCGCGTGCTCTGGTAGTTTCCGCCAGGGAAGACGTATATTCCACGCTTTCCAGAGAGCCCCCGGCAGAATTCTTCGCCGCCTCAATGGCAGCCGCATCACGATTCTTCACCCACTGCCGTTCCGCCGTTACAAGTTCACGGGTCTGCTTTTCATCCAGCTTCTTAAGGATCGCATTATAAATCGTGCTTAACTCGCTGTCCCACAGCTTCAGCTCGTTATCGACGGTGTTTCTGGCAAGAGAATTACTGCCGGCGCCGCCGGCCGCATTTGACGCATTCTGTATGTCGCGGTTTTTCTGAATCTGCGCATCAAGTTCCGTAAGACGAATATAATACGGGTTCTTTTCCATAGGTGCCCCCCCGTCGGTGGCTCCGTCGTCAGAGGGCAGCATTTCAGGACCTGTATTGATCGGCGACACAGATTCATCTGCCATCTCTGCATCAGCGGAGGCTGAACCATCGACCTGCGTCAAAAACGCATTTTTGCTTACGTCTGATGCGCCTTCCTCCGACACTGTTTCAGGACCGTCATATGCATTTGTTCCGCCAGTCATTGCCCCCGGACCGGTTCTCACAGCCGCCGTACTCTGCGGCATCGGTTCCGTCGGCTGGGGCGTTTCTTCTTCCACCGCTCCCGCACTGCTTTCCAAACCGCCGGCCAACGTCACTGTCACCTGTCCCAGCCGGTTCAGACTTCCCGTCAAAAATCCGGTGCAAAGTGTAACGATACTGCCTATTGCAACTGTCAGCAACAGGATATCTATAAATTTACGGCCTCTCATTCTTGTCCCTCAATTTCTCAGGAAAACCAGCGCCGCTTACAGCGCTTCTTCCACGCCCTCATCCACCAGCAGGTCTTCGCCGTCCGCCGCTGTCGTGGCCAGCAGGTCGCAGCGTTCATTCAATTCATGGCCGGCATGACCCCTGACCCAGATAAAGGTAACCCTGTGACTGCGCTTGGCTTCCAACAGCCGTTCCCACAGATCGATATTCTTCACAGGACCGCTCTTCCCCCTCCGCCAGTTATTGCGGACCCAGTTATCGATCCAGCCCTGATTAAAAGCGTCGGTCAGATATCTTGAATCGGAGTAGATCTCAACCTCACAGGGACGGTTTAACGCCTCGAGACCGACGATAGCCGCCATCAGCTCCATTCGGTTATTGGTCGTACGCTCATAACCGGCGGAGATGCATTTCTCATACAATTCGCCTTTTTTATCAATATACTGCAAAATGGTTCCGTATCCGCCGGGACCGTCGGGATTTCCCCGCGCCGCGCCGTCGGTGTAGATCATGACCTTTCCCATATCTTATATTCCTTCTTTCCGATCTTTTAGGCCGTCCTGACCCCGCTGTGTTTCGGACTTCTTCCATGCTCGCGGCCGTCAGCGGATATTCCGGCCGTCAGCGATCCCATTTATCGCACAGCGAATGGATCTGATCAGCAAATTTTGCCAGATCCTTATTTGATACGCCTTCATTCTTCTGCACAACCTGCATGAGCCGTTCCGCGGCCGCCACAAGTCTTGCAAATACACTGTCGGCCCTCTTCTTACCGGCGGTTTCTTTTTCGACCGGCACGCCCTCGGTCTGCTTAAGCCACCGGCCGGCCGCCAGATCGTAGACAGAGCCGGAAAACGGTGCACTGGCCGTAAGCTTCTCCGCCCGGTTTAACTGCTCCGCGAACACATCACAGACCTTGTCCTCACCATGGACCATAAATACCATCTGCGGTTTCTTCCGGAACGCCCGGATCCACTCCAGAAGCCCTTCCCGGTCCGCATGGCCGCTCAGGCCCGGAAGCTCTGCGATCCGCGCCTCCACATCGATGGTCTCTCCAAAAATCTTCACGGATGCCGCCCCGTCCACCAGTGCGCGGCCGAGGGTCGCCGCCGCCTGATAGCCGGCGAACACCACGCAGCTCTCCGGACGCCACAGGTTATGCTTCAGATGGTGACGGATCCGGCCGGCATCGCACATGCCGGCCGCCGAGATGATTACCTTCGGCTTCGTATCGAAATTGATAGCCTTGGACTCCTCACTGGTGACCGCCAGCTTAAGGCCGGGGAACTCGATGGGATTGATCCCCTGCTCCACCAGTTCCTTCGTTTCTTCGTCGTAGCAGCGCAGCAGGTTCTTCTTAAACACATGGGTCGCCTCGATCGCCAGGGGGCTGTCCACATAGACTTCAAAGCCGTCGTGTCCCTTGATCATCTGATCCAGCTTGATCTTTCGCAGGAAATACAGAAGCTCCTGGGTGCGTCCCACCGCGAACGCCGGAATCACCACGTTACCGCCCTTATCCAGCGTCTCCTGGATAATCTTCGCGAAACGGGCAATATGCTCCTCTGTGGTCCTTTTACCGCCCTCCACCTCATGGCTGCGGTCGCCGTAGGTGCATTCCATGACCACATAGTCCGCTTCCCCGATATACTGGGGATCGCGGATCAGCGGCTTATGCTTGTTGCCGATGTCGCCGGAGAATACGATCTTCTTCTCCACGCCATTCTCCCGGCACCAGACCTCGATGGACGCCGATCCCAGCAGATGGCCTGCGTCCGTAAACCGCAGGGAAATGTCGTCGTTCAGCTTCACGATCTCATCATACTCCTGAGGCCGGATCAGACGGATTACGCCCTCCGCGTCGTTTATCGTATAAAGCGGCTCCACCTCCGCGCGGCCGGCCCTGAGGGCCTTTCGATTCTTCCATTCCGCTTCCATCTCCTGAATATGGGCGCTGTCACGGAGCATGATTCCGCACAGATCGCCGGTGGCAGCCGTGGTGATGACCTCCCCCCGGAAGCCTCTTGCGTAGATCAGCGGCAGGTAACCGGTGTGATCCACATGCGCATGGGTCACCAGCACATAATCGATCTGTGCGTAGCTGACCGGTAGTTCCGCGTTCTCGTATACATTGACCCCCTGCTCCATTCCGCAGTCCACCAGAAGCTTTGTCTGGCCGCATTCCAGATAATGACAGCTTCCCGTTACTTCATGATCCGCCCCGATAAATGTCAGTTTCATATGCCTGTCCCCGCTTTCTTCTCCGATTTTACCGCACAGTCCATTATGCCGATCGCCATCAGCATTCGATTTCACCCGATACTTTCACGTTTGTCTGCATCTATAACCAGTATATCACGACAAAACTGATTTTACAATTACGTTCAGGTTTTTCATGGCCGCTGTCCGTCCGGTCTTATTCTTCATCGCCATAAATACTCTCGCGCAGGAACTGCCTGTTCTGTTCAAAATCCACCTCAAGCACCGCCATATCGCGGATTCTGGCATCCGAATAGCTTCCATTTACGGGAATGCTTTGCTGCTCGATCCCGTAGACAACCGCCGCGGGCGCCATAAGGCTCAGACGCATACACTCGTCCTTTGTGAGATTCGTCGTCAAATCCGCCGGCAGATCGCGGATCAGATCCAGGAAATGACCAGTCAGGATAGCCGGCGCCTTCTCCACAAGCGCGGACAGCACCTTTCTCTGCCGTTCGGTCCGCGCAAAATCTGTACCGATATAGCGGTTCCGGCAATAAGCCAGAGCCTGTGGTCCGTTCAGGTGGAGCATACCGCTCAGCGTCTCATCCAGATAATCCGTGCCGGCCGGCCGGTTCTCCAGCATATTATATTCCGCCAGATAGCCGTTGACGTAAATCACCTCTCCGTTGGTGAGTTCCAGATCGACGCCGCCCGCCGCATCCACCAGATGAGCGAAGGCCTGAAAATTCACGAGCACATAGCGGTTCACATCGATGCCGAAATTCTGCCGGATCGTTTCCATCAGAAGCTCCGGTCCGCCGAAGGAATACGCCTCGTTCAGGCGGTTATCTTTATGGCCCGGTATCTTCACGTACATATCCCGCAGAAAGGAAGTCATATAGATCTTCTTTGTCCGGTTATTGATCGAAACCAGCAGCATGGCGTCCGAGCGTCCGTCGTCACCAGCCTCTCTGGAATCATTGCCGATCAAAAGGATATTGGTGACGCCTTCGGTATCCATGGCCGTGTACTGTACGGACGCAATGGGATCATAACGCATACGGTCATAGACGGTATTGACCGCATAGACCCAGAACCCGACGCCGGCGGCAAGGAGCAGGACCAGAAGCAGAAGAAGCCTTCTGGGGTGAAAGCGTTTTTTCTTCTGCCTTCTTCCGGCTTTTACCGGTTTCGTGCGCTGTACAGCGGTCTTTCTCCCGGTTTTTCTTTCTTTCGAATTATATCCCCCTGAATATGCATCGCCCGGATAATCCTTGTCTATGTAGTCTTCTTCCGAATACATATCTTCCAGATAGGCTTCGTCAATATATCCGTCGTCCGGATAGTCCTCATCCAGATATACGTCATTCGGATCGTCTCTGTACGGATCGTCCGCGTCATTCTCCGGCGGCCAGAGCATGTCCAGATTGATCTCCGGCTCCGGTGCTTTCGGCGTCCTTCTGTGGTTTGCCTGGTTTCTTCGCTTTATATTCCTTTCGGAATTCCTGTTCATATTCTTTGTCTGCGGATGCCCTATCTCCTCAGTCTCCTTTTCCGTATGGTCTCCGCTCCTCCCTACAGAAGTATAACGCATGGACGGAGAAAAAGATAGCGGAAAATGCAGTTCCGTGAGACAATACAATGTTTTGAAATTAAATTTCACATATCCGCAGAAGAGACGCGAAGGAAGCCTGCTCCTCCTGAGGTTCAGATTTGCTCGCGGGAAAAGTCTAAGTTCACAGCGATTTGCTAAAAGCATCACGAAAAATGGACAACTCGCTTCGCTCAAACAAGTCCATTTTTCGTGATAACGCAAATCACTGTTCACTAAGACTTTTCAGCAGCTCGCAAAATTCACCTCAGGAGGAGCAGGTTCCCTTCGCTGGTTCTTCCGGGAGTAAGATACATTGCATTCTGGAACTCGATAAACCGGTTATTATTCGTGGCGCTGATTTTTTCTGAAACGGTGCATAATAAATATCTCTCAGCCAGCAACAGCGCAGCGTGGGAGGGAGGGCTGTGGAATATTCCGGGCGCGATTTGCGGAGAAGGGTTCAGCCTATCTTAGCGGGGAAGAGGGCCGTTTCGGGGTCGGAGTCCCTGACTTCAAGTCAGGGACGGAGCGCAAGCTGAGGGAGAACTCATCAAGAGTTCTCCCGAATTTGACGGTGCCCCGAAACGGCCCTCTTCCCCGGTTAGACAGGCAACCCTTCTCCGCCATGAGCGCCCGGAATATCCCGCAGCCCTCCCTTCCACGCGTACCCTCCGCAACCATATGCCTATACCATGCATTCTTCTATCTGTCCGCATATCCATCTTCTCAGATGATAATGCAGATCATCCCCCCATTCGAATCATTAATGATTTTCTGCAGCGCATCCTGCAGCTTCACCTGACAATCCTCCGTCAGCTGCGCCACCTTAGCCTGAATCCCGTCCTCAACGATCTGCTCAATAGACTTCCCAAAGATATTCGTCTTCCAGATCCCGTCCTCGCTCTCTGACGCGGTCTGTTTTATGTACGCGATCAGATCCTCCGCCTGCTGTTCGCTCCCGACGATCGGTGCAATTTCCGTCTCGATATGGGCCTTGATCATATTGATGGACGGCGCCTCCGCCCGCATCTTTACGCCGTATTTATTGCCGTGGCGGATCACCTGCGGCTCATCCAGAATGATCTCCGACTTCTCCGGCGTCACCACGCCATAGCCCCGCAGCCGTACCTGGCTCAGCGCGTTCTGAACTTTATCGTATTCCTTCTTCATCTTTGCCAGGGCGCTAAGCGTCTGCATCAGCTGCCACTCGCCGCCGATCGGCAGCCCCACATAATCGCTCAGGATCTGATAATAATATCCGTCGTCCACGTCGACGGTCACGTCCACCGTACCGTCCGACAGATCCATCTTATCCGCTTTCATCCCCCGCACCGCTTCCGCGGCCGCCGACGCAAGCGCCGCGGCTACGTCCTTCATCTGGGTCACCTTACCCATCAGTTCCTTCACCGCCTCGATCACCCCGGCCTTCAGCCAGTGATCCGCGGGCAGGATCTCCATCCATTTGGGGATCTTAAAGTTCAGTTGTGTCACCGGGAATTCATTCAGCACCATCTGCAGGATCCGGAAAATGTCTTCCTTCCTGAGCTGTTCGCAATTGACCGGAAGGACGGATACGCCGTATTTCTCCTCCATCTCGCCGGCCAGCTTCTCCGTCTCGTCCGAGTAGGGCTTCACGGAATTTAAAAGCACCAGGAACGGCTTACCGATTCCTTTCAGTTCCTCGATCGCCTGTTCCTCCGCCGGGACATAGGCGGCCCGCCTGATATCGCCGATACTCCCGTCCGTCGTCACGACCAGACCAATGGTGGAATGATCCGTGATCACCTTCCGCGTTCCGATCTCCGCCGCCTTCGTAAACGGGATCTGATAATCGAACCAGGGCGTCTTCACCAGACGCTCGCTGTCATTTTCCACGTGTCCCGCGGCCCCGTCCACCATGAACCCGACGCAGTCGATCAGGCGCACCTTAGCGGACGCCGTGTCGTCCAGCCTGATCTGGGCGGCCTCCTTCGGGATGAATTTCGGTTCCGTCGTCATAATCATTTTGCCCGCAGCGCTCTGGGGCAGTTCATCCCTGGTCTGGGTCCTGACATGCTCGTCTTCCATGCCGGGCAGCACCATCAGTTCCATAAATCTCTTGATGAATGTGGATTTGCCGGTGCGCACCGGGCCGACCACGCCCAGATAGATCTCGCCGCCGGTCCGGGCCTTGATGTCCCGGTATACCGAATACATTTCCATAAAAATAACCCCCTTGCTGTGGTGGTACAAATATATGCAAAGGGGTAAAATTGTATGATAACGGATATTCTACTCGCTGAGATACGCCTTCTTGACCTGCTCGTTGTCCATCATCTCACGGGCGTCGCCGCTTAAGACGATCCTGCCGGTCTCCAGCACATACGCCTTATCGGCGATGGACAGGGCTTTCTTCGCGTTCTGCTCCACCAGAAGAACCGTGGTCCCGCTCTTGTGGATCTCTTTGATAATGTCGAAGATCTCGTTCACATAGATCGGCGACAGACCCATGGACGGCTCGTCCATCAGCATCAGCTTCGGCCGCGACATCAGGGCCCGGCCCATCGCAAGCATCTGCTGTTCGCCGCCGCTTAAGGTTCCGGCCGGCTGGTTCTTGCGTTCTTCAAGGCGCGGGAAGCGCTGGTAGATACTCTTTAAGGTTTCGTCTACCTCTGCCTTGTCTTTGCGGGTGTAAGCGCCCATCCGCAGGTTCTGAAGCACCGTCATCTCCGCGAAGACCCGCCGGCCCTCCGGCACATGGGCAATGCCCATGGACACAAGCTTATAGCCGGGCGTCTTCGTGATATCGGTTCCGTTATAAATGATCTTGCCCGCCTTGGCCGGGATCAGTCCGGTGATGGTCTGCAGCGTCGTGGTCTTGCCGGCGCCGTTGGCGCCGATCAGCGCGATGATCTCTCCCTGATTCACTTCGAAGGAGATTCCCTTGATAGCCTGGATCACGCCGTAACAGACTTCCAGGTCCCTGACTTCCAGTATCGCCATGTCCTCTCCTCCTACTCTCCGAGATACGCCGTGATCACGCGGCGGTCGTTCAGCACTTCCGATGTCTCGCCCTGAGTCAGCACCTGACCGAAATTGAGCACAGTCAGCCTTTCACAGATCCCCGCCACCAGCTTCATATCATGCTCGATCAGAAGGATCGTCATACTGAATTTCTCCCGGACGAAGCGAATCGTCTCCATCAGTTCCGCGGTCTCATTCGGATTCATGCCGGCTGCGGGCTCATCCAGAAGCAGAAGTTTCGGGTCCGTGGCCAGCGCCCTGGCGATCTCCAGCTTTCGCTGCTTGCCGTAGGGAAGGTTGGACGCCTTGTAATCGCACTCCTTGTCCAGATCGAAGACGGACAGAAGCTCCATCGCCCGCTCGTTCATCTCCTTCTCGATCCTGTAGAAGGACGGCAGACGCAGAATGCCTTCCACTGTGGAATATCTGTGATGATTGTGCAGGCCCACCTTAACATTGTCCAGAACGCTCAGTTCCTTGAAAAGGCGGATATTCTGGAATGTTCTGGCGATGCCCTCCTGATTGATCTCGATAGTCTTCTTGCCGGTAATGTTCTTGCCGTCCAGAAGGATCATACCGGTGTCCGGCTTATATACGCCGGTCAGCAGATTGAACACCGTAGTCTTGCCGGCGCCGTTGGGGCCGATCAGGCCGTAGAGCTGGCCTTTCCCGATGACTACGTTGAAACCGTCTACAGCTTTTAAGCCGCCGAAGGAGATACTGAGATTCTTAACTTCCAGGGTAGGAACCGTACCATCTTTTTCTGTCCCGGCTGCCTGATCAACAGACGCACTGATTTTCTCGCTGTCAGCCGTCTGCTTTGCCGGTGCACCAACTTTCTCCCTGCCGGCCGCCTGTCCCGCGGACGCACTGCTTTTCAGCGCGCCGTCCGACATTTTCACAGCCTTACTATCCGCCATCTCACGCCACCTCCTTCTTCGCGCCGCCGCGCAGTTTGCTCATGACCACGCTTCTCAGCTCGATAGCTTTCGGGCTGGAATTGAAGATTGTCATGACGATCAGCACGATGGCGTAGATCAGCATACGGTAGTCGTTGAGTCCGCGCAGCAGCTCCGGAAGCGCCGTCAGAAGCATGGCCGCGATGATGGATCCCCGCATATTGCCGAGGCCGCCCAGCACAACGAATACGAGAATCAGGATCGACTTATTGTAGCCGAAGTTATCGGAAGACGCCTTCAGGGTAGACAGACTGTGGGCGTAAAGCACGCCGGCCATGCCCGCCAGGGCCGCCGAGATGGAAAACGCCATCAGCTTGTATTTGGTAATATTGATACCGATGGACTCCGCCGCGATCCGATTGTCGCGGATGGACATGATCGCCCGCCCGGTTCTGGAATGGATCAGGTTCAGCACGATAAACAACGTCAGCAAAAGCAAAAGGATACCGATCGTAAAAGTAGCCGCCCGCGGCGTCCCTGTAATTCCCTGCGCCCCTTTTACGAGGATCACCCCGGTCTCTTCGTCAAGTCCCAGAGATGTCGTATCTTTCATGGAAAAATGGAAACCGTTTGCGTCGCGTCCCACATAGAGGACGTTGATCAGGTTCTTGATGATCTCGCCGAAAGCCAGCGTCACGATAGCAAGATAGTCCCCCTTCAGCCGCAGGACCGGAATTCCGATCAGCAGACCGAAAACGCCTGCCACCGCCGCGCCTAGGATCAGCGCCAGGAAAAAGCGCAGCCCCACGCCGGGAACCGCGGTCTCCAGACAGTTGGTTAAGAATGCGCCGGAGAACGCGCCCAGGCACATGAATCCCGCGTGTCCCAGACTCAGCTCTCCCAGGATCCCGACGGTAAGATTCAGCGACACCGCCAGGATCGCGTACATACAGAGCGGTACCAGAAGTCCCTTAAACAGACTGGTCAGGTGGCCGGTCTTATCCATCACCTGGATCACGACCCAGAACAGGATGACCATTCCGTAGGTGACCGCATTCTGAATTCTCACTTTGTTCTTCGTCATGTCCGCCACCTACACTTTCTCATTGATCTTCCGGCCCAGGATGCCGGTGGGACGCACCAGCAGCACGATGATCAGCACCGCGAACACGATGGCATCCGACAACTGGGAGGAGATATAAGCCTTTGACAGATTCTCGATAACGCCCAGCACGATGCCTCCGATCAGCGCTCCGGGGATCGATCCGATGCCTCCGAACACGGCCGCCGTAAACGCCTTGATGCCGGGCATGGAACCTGTATAGGGAGTCAGGGACGGATAGGCCGAACAGAGCAGCGCTCCCGCGATGGCCGCCAGGGCTGAACCGATGGCAAATGTCACCGCAATGGTTTTATTTACGTCGATCCCCATCAGGGACGCCGCGCCCCGGTCCTCGGAGACCGCCAGCATAGCCTGTCCGATCTTTGTCCTATTGATAAACGCAGTCAGCGCGATCATGATGATGATACAGCTGATGATCGTAACAATTGCCGTAGAGGATATAATCAGATTCCCTCCGGCCAGCACCAGATTCGGCAGACTGACCACGGAAGTAAACTGGTGCGCGTTGGAACCGAAGATCAGCAGCGCAACATTCTGCAGGAAATAACTGACGCCAATCGCTGTGATCAGAACGGCAAGGGAAGTCGCTTCACGGAGCGGCCGGTATGCGATCCTCTCTACCGTTACGCCCAACAGCGTACAGGCCAGGACGCCTGCGGCAATACCAATAAGAGGATTCAGGCCGAATGTACTGACCACCGTAAAAATAACGAAACTGCCTACCATGATCACATCGCCGTGGGCAAAATTCAGCATCCTGGCGATTCCGTATACCATGGTATAACCCAGAGCAATGATCGCATAGACCGCTCCAAGGCTGACGCCGCTGATAAAATATGACAAAAAGCTCATGGACCTTCCACCTTCCCCTGATATTCTGCATCAAAGTATACCACAGAAACAAACAATACACAATCAATTTCGAAAGAATCCAAAAGAGGAGCCGTCTTTTCTGACGACCCCTCCTCGGATCAGATGATTCTATCTGGCCTGTTACTGAATCTCATATACGCCGTTTACGATCTTGGCAACGATCGGATCCTTCGTTGGTGCGCCGGAAGCGTCCCAGGTGATATTGGAACCGGTGAGTCCGTCAACAGAGATCTCAACCATCGCTGACTTCATCGCTTCGCAGATATCGGAAATGCTCATATCCGGAGTGATGCCCGCGGTCTCAGCCGCCTTCTTGATGGCGTACACGACATCATAAGCATCCGCACCGAACTGGTTGGGATCCTCACCATATGCCGCGACATAGTCAGCCGTGAACTTCTTGCTGCTTTCCTGCGTAGTGGCAAACGGAGTCAGAAGCATAACATCCTCAGCCAGGGAAGTATCAAAATTATCCACTGTCAGGATACCGTCCATACCGTCCACACCGAAGAAGATCGGCGCGTAGCCCTTATCAGACGCCTGCTTCAGGACAATGGATGCCTCCTGATAGTAGAACGGAAGGAATACAAGCTCTGCGCCCGCTTCGTTCATCTTGTCGATCTGTACAGAGAAATCCGTCGCGCTGTCTGCTGTGAAAGCCTCCTCAGCCACGATCTCAAGTCCCTGATTCGCCGCCTCGGCCACAAAGGACTCACGGATGCCGGACGAATACTCACTGGAACTGTCGTAGATGATTCCGATCTTTGTCGCCAGTCCCTTTTCGCCCATGTAAATAGCCGCAGCAGTTCCCTGATCAGGATCAGAGAAGCAGATGCGGAATACATTGTCATGGGCAATGCACTCCTCTGCGGAAGCAGACGGAGTCATCTGGAACATATTGTCAATGGCGGTCTCCTCAGCCACGGCAATACAGGGGGCCGTAGTAACAGAACCTACCAACATCTGCATTCCCCAGTCCTTCAGGGTGTTGTAAGCGTTCACGGAATTCTGCTCTACGTTGGCGTCGTCCTGCGGATTCAACTCAACCTGATAACCGTTGATGCCTCCGGCTTCATTGATCTCTTTCACAGCAAGCTCAGCACCGTTCCTGACCGCCAGACCATAAGCAGAAGCGCCGCCTGTAAACGGGCCAATCACGCCAAGCTTCCATGTTCCGCCCGCGCTCGCTGCATCGGCTTCCGTCTCAGCAGCGGCCGCTGTCGTATCATCCGCTGCCGCGGCAGTCGTCTCAGCAGCTGCGGCAGTCGTCTCAGCAGCTGCGGCAGTCGTCTCGGAAGACGCGGCAGTCGTCTGGGTATCCCCGGAACCGCCTCCGCAGGCAGTCAGGGAAGCGGCCATCACAACGGCCATACCTAACGCTAATACCTTTTTCATAATAGTTTCCTCCTCATTCTTTCTTTGCCGGACTGTTTCCGGCACGCGCAATTGCGCTTTTTGTCAGTTTTTAAGGAGTTATTTCCTCAAAAAACTTTCAACATTATAAATCCATTCCGTGCAAATGTCAATGCTTTTCTTATACAACATTGCACCATATCAACGTAATAAAGCAGCGAAAGGCCGCCTTATCGGATCATACCGCCGCTGCGGCGATTCATCCGGATAAGGCGGCCGCCTGAGCCGCTAACAGATCACAAAGCAGTCCGCGTAGAACGCCCCCGCGTCCGAGATCCCCGAAGTGTCCAGCACAACGTTTCTGCCCTGCCGTGTAAACTTCACCTCTTCGCCGGTGCGCATCAGCGTTACCTTCGAGAAGTCCTTCTCCATCTCCAGATGGATCCGGCCCGGGATCCTGACTTCGTCCTCGTACAGGAAGAACGCGTAGGTCTTCTCTCCTTTGCGGGTATAGCGGATTTTCCAGTACTCATAGGGAGCCGCCGGCTCGGTTCCGTAGATCCCGTCGCCGTGGATCCCGAGCCACCTTCCCATCTCCTTTAATGAGCGGACGCCTCCCGCGGGAAGCTTGCCGTCGGGCTGAGGCGACAGATTCAGCGCCAGGTTGCCGCCACGGCTGACCACGTCGATTAGAAGATGGACCAGCGCACGGCCGGATTTGAAATGATCGTCGTAGCGGAAGCCGAAATTCTCTCCCACCGTCGTGCAGGTCTCCCACGGAATGAAAAGCGGCTTCTCCGGTATCTGCTGTTCCGGCGTGACGATGTTCTCAAACTCTCCGCCCACCGTCCGGTCGCATACGATCAGGTGGGGCTGAGGACCGCCGCGAAGCTTTCCGACGATCTCTCCCAGACGGATATCCTGTCCCTGATTATCCGGGCGCACCCAGCCGCCGTCCAGCCACAGGCAGTCGATCCTGCCGTAGCGGGTCCCCAGCTCTTCGATCTGGGTATGGACATACCGGACAAATTCTTCCCAGAGCTCGGGATGCTCTTCCACCGAATAGTTCAGGTTCCGCGTCGGCGCCTCCCCGAAGGCGCGGTGCCAGTAGGCGTCCGAATGCCAGTCCGGCTTGGAGAAATACGCGGAGATCGCCATCCCGCGGCTTCGGAATTCCTCAAAAAGATATTTCGTGATATCCGCGTAAGGGCTGTCGGAAAACGGGCAGGACGGATCCGTGATCTTATAATCGGTGGCATGGCTGTCGTACATGCAGAATCCGTCGTGATGCTTGGTGGTAAACAGCAGATACCGGAACCCGCACTCCTTCGCCAGATCCGCGATCCTGTCAGGCCGGAACTTGACCGGATTAAAGGTTCTGTTGGCATTCCAGTACTGCTTCTTAAATGTCTCTGTGTCGGTCCAGTCGATCTCTGCCTGGGACCACGCCGCGTCCTCATCGCACAGCGCCCAGGACTCATAGGTCCCCAGCTGGCAGCCGGGACTGAAATGCATCATGAATCCGAGCTTCAGCCCCATAAACCATTTCAAATGTTCCAAAACAGCCTGTTCCTTTGGAGGAACATACCGTTCCTCCGTGGTATAGTCGTGAACTCCTCCGACTATGATCTCATTTTCGTCCATCGCAGAACCGTCCTTTCTCACCGGATATCGTACACGCTGCTGACGGTGATCCCTTCCGGATCTCCTTCCACGATCCGGATCCGCCGCGTCCCGCCGTCCATGTCAAAGTAATTGTCCTCAAGCCGCATATCGTCGTCCGCATTCAGGATCCGCACGCCTCTGGCGAAGCAGTCCGCGCTGATGACCAGCTCATCGCCTTCCACCTTCACATCAAACACCGGCTTACGGAAATGGAAATACTTCGGGAAACAGAACAGCACGGTCCCTCTCGATACCGTTTCGCCGTCCGCTTCCATCTGGTAGCTCACGTAATTCTCAAATACATCCGCGTCCGGCAGCTCCACCTTGTCAAGCCATGTCGCCGACATGGGCGCCAGGGTCATTTCACAGCTTTCCTCCCTGAGAACCCGCGCGGAAGCATCCCGCAACTGCCAGCGGACCGTCACCTTCCGCTCCGTAAGCGTCTCATTGTTGGCGCAGAGGCGGATGGACTTCTCATAGTCGAAGGGCTGCGTGTTCAGGTTCGGCGTCTGGGTGTGCATGCCCTCCTCCTCGCAGGAAAGCAGAAGCGGCGCGAAGAACCGTTTCGCACAGTACATGACCGCCTTCCACCGGCCGAAATAGTCCACCATGGCCCAGCTGGCCACCGGCCAGCAGTCGTTAAACTGCCAGATCACCGCGCCCATGCAGCGTCCCCGGTTCCGCCGGAAATGCTCCACGCCGTAGCGCATGGCCTCTGCCTGCATCAGCTGCGAACCGTAGATGATCATGTCCAGGCTGGTCGGATAGAGATAGGTCTGCTCCATATAGCGCATGACCGTGCCGTTGCCGAAGGCGCAGCGCTGGTGCTTCTCCATCACATAGGAGAAAATGTTCCGGTCTTCCGGCTCGGTGAAGGTCTCCACGGTCTTAAGCGCCGGCAGGGACTCGAAGCCGAATTCCGACATATAGCGCGGGAAGAGCCTGCGGTAAGCCGAAAACGGCAGTCCGCCGTGCCATACGCTCCAGTAATGGACGTCTCCCCGGTTCTCGTCGTTGGGCTTGTCGAAGCCGCCGCCGCAGGACGGGCTCGCCGGCCAGTAATAGGTCTGAGGATCGTATTTTTTCAGCACCTTCGGGATCAGGTACTCGTACATCTTGATGTAATCGCTGTAGCGGATCGGATTGTCGCACCATACCTTCTTATCATCAGCAAGGAACAGCTCCATCTCGTTGTTGCCGCACCACAGTCCCAGAGACGCGTGATGGCGGATCCGCTTCACATTATCGATAAACTCCGCGGTGATATTCGCTTCGAAATCCTCCGTCAGGTCGTAGACGCAGCAGGCGAACATGAAATCCTGCCACACTACCAGTCCGGCCTCATCACAGGCGTCGAAGAAGAAGTCGTCGGGATAATATCCGCCGCCCCAGACGCGCATCACGTTGAAATTGGCGTCCTTTGCCGCGGCGATGAATTTTCTGGTCTTCTCCGCGTCCACACGGGCAACCAGGCTGTCCATCGGGATATAGTCGGCGCCTGCGCCGAAGAACGGCACGCCGTTGACCTCATGGGCAAAGGACTCCCCGTACCGGTCTTTGACCCGGTGCATGGTCATAGTGCGCAGGCCGATCCGGCGCTGCCAGGTATCGAGGACGCGGACGCCCGCCGCGCTTTTTGTATCGGTCTGGCTGCCGGCTTCCATGCATCCGGCTGATTCTCCGGCACCCGGGCATCCTCCCTCCAGCAGCTCCACCCGCACCGTATAAAGCGGCTGCGCGCCAAGGCCGTTGGGCCACCAGAGCTGCGCTTCTTCGATCACGATCTCCGACGGGCTGTCCGTGTAAACCGTTTCGCGGCCATTCGGGTCTGTCAGAGTCACACGGTAAGTAAATGCAGCCGCTGCGGATGCAGGAGCTGCTCCGGCCATAGCTTTCGCCGCGCTGCGGACCGCCGCCCCGGCGGCCGTCTCCGTCTCCACATGTAACGCAAGCCGCACCACGCCGTCCTCATGCTTCTGCTCGATATAGACGCTGTCGATCCGCGCTTTCTCGATCCCAAGCAGACTGACCGGGCGGTAAAGCCCCATGTCCGGGATCCGCGGAGCCCAGTCCCAGCCGAACATGCAGTGGGCCTTCCGAAGCCGCGGCATCCCTTTCATTCCGTTGGCGTCGCCGGGGATCGGATTCTCCTCATAGCTTTCGGCAATGAATCTCGTCGGGGAATGGAACACGATATGAAGTTCGTTCCCGTCCGGCTTCAGAAGCTCCTTCACCGGGAATTCCCATACCCGGTGCATATTCTTCGCCTCTCCCAATGTCTGTCCGTTCAGCGCGATCGTGGCCAACGTATCGATCCCGTCAAAACGCAGCAGTACCTGATCGCAGGCCAGCATTTCCTCCGATACGCCGAACTCGGAGCGGTACTCATAATCCCTGTCGCTTAAAGGAAGCGTCTTAAGCTCATTGTCCCGGTAGAACGGATCCTCGATCCGCCCGTTCTTCAGAAGATCCAGGAACACGCTTCCCGGCACCGCGGCGTCCAGATATTCTCCTACGCCGCACTCGCGCATCTGCCAGCCCTCATTCAGTAATTGTTTCCGCATAATCCTCTCTCCATTCTAATATGTAAAATCTGTCTTTTCAACGACAAATGCGCCGGATGGCCGCGCGCTTACGCATTCAGTCAGCGATGGAAACCGTCAGGCAGCGCACCTTCTGTCCGGTCAAGGCCGCCGACCGCGCGTCCGGTCCCTGGCCGCCCACATAGACAAGCGCTTCGCCGCTGTGAATATGGAAATGTCCCTCTTCATCGTAAAGCCCGAACGCCTCCTTCGGAAGCGCGATCGTCACTTCTTTCTCTCCGCCGGCTTCCAGGCGCACCTTCCGGATCCCCTTCAGCTGGGCGTTGGGCGTGTCTTCGCCGGGGATCTTTACATAGACCTGAACCGTTTCCGCGCCGGAGACGGTGCCGGTATTCTTTACCAGCGCATGGATCGTCACCGCCGCATCTTTTCCGGCCGGGCATCCGCTTCCCGCCGCATCCGGGCAGCGATCTGTCGTCTCCGAATGATCCGAAGCCGCTTCCGCGTAAATCTTCTCATACGAGAAGCTCGTGTACGACAGCCCGTACCCGAAGGGATACAGCGCCTCCTGCTTCATATACCGGTATGTCCTGCCCTTCATGCTGTAATCCTCAAAATCCGGCAGCACGTCGTCCCTGTGATAGAACGTCACCGGGAGCTTCCCTTCCGGACAACAGTCGCCGAACAGGAGCTTCGCGATGGCCCTGCCGCCGCAGGCGCCCGGATACCATCCCTGCAGGATCGCGGGGACATGATCCTGCGCCCAGTCCACAGCCAGCGCGCTTCCGGACAGAAGCACGAGGATCACAGGCTTGCCGCTTTCGCAGGCCGCCTTAAGGACTTCTTCCTGAAGTCCGGGCAGGTTCAGATCCGGCTTATCGCCGCTGCCGTACTCATTGTTGGCGTCGCCCTCCTCGCCCTCGACGCTGGCGTCAAGTCCCAGACAGACCACGACCACGTCGCTGCAGTCGCAGACGCCCTTCACTTCGCTCATCCGGTCGTTGGCGGCCGCGAGACCGCTGGTCCGGTCCTTATACAGATGGCACCCTTCCGAATACATGACCCGGGCACGGTCCCCTACATAGTCCTGGATCCCCTCCAGGACCGTCCAGTAATGGGACGCGGTTCCTTCATAATTGCCCACCAGCGCCCTGCGGCTGTCCGCGTTGGGGCCGATGACGCCGATGGTCTTTATCCTCGAAAGATCCAGCGGCAGCAGACCGCCTTCATTCTTCAGAAGCACCACACAACGGGCGGCAGCCTCTTCATTCAGCTTCCGCATCGGTTCGCTGTCGACCACCGTATAGGGGATACGGTCAAACGGATTCTCCTCCTTCCGGTCCAGCACGCCCAGCTTGATCCGCGTCGTGAAAAGCCGTTCCACCGCCTCGTCGATGCGCTTCTCGGACACTTTCCCCTCTTCCACCGCCTGCTTCAGGAAATAGAACATTTTCCCGCAGTTTAAATCACAGCCGTTCTCCATCGCCATCGCCGCGGCATCTTTGTAAGTGGCGGCAATATGATGGCCGTCGCAGATATCCTGGATCGCGCCGCAGTCGCTGACAAAATGTCCCTCAAAGCCAAACTCGCCGCGGATGATCTCCTCGATCAGCTCATGGTTGGCACAGCAGGGCACGCCGTTGACACGGTTATATGCTCCCATCACCGCCTCCACCCGGCCCTCCTGGACGCAGGCCTTGAAAGCCGGAAGATAGGTCTCATAAAGATCCTGTTTCCCCACGGCCGCGTTGAAGCCGTGCCTTACGCCCTCCGGTCCGCTGTGGGCAGCCAGATGCTTGGCGCAGGCCGCCGCCTTTAAATATTTCTCATCATGGCCCTGGATCCCTTTCACAAACCTGACTCCCATGCGGGAAGTCAGATACGGATCCTCCCCGAAGGTCTCATGGCCCCTGCCCCATCTCGGATCCCGGAAAATGTTCACATTCGGGGACCAGAAGGTCAGTCCTTTATAGATATCCGTGTCGTCTTTGGCCTGCTGGAGGTTGAATTTGCCTCTGGCTTCCGTAGAGATCGCGTCGGCGACCTTCTCGATCAGATCCTCGTCAAAAGTTGCCGCCAGACCGATGGACTGGGGAAATACCGTCGCCACGCCCGCACGGGCCACGCCGTGAAGCGCCTCGTTCCACCAGTTATAGGCCTTCACACCCAGCCGCTCTACCGCCGGAGCGTTAAAGAGCGTCTGAAAGATTTTCTCTTCCAGACTCATCTGACTGACAAGCGCTTTCGCGCGCTCGCGGTACTGCTCCAGAAGTTCCTTGTTCTCTGTCAATTCCATATGTCCCTGCCTCCAACCAGATCATTCATTTCTTCGTTATTTATACCATACATTCCGCAAATAATCCATACCCTGTTTTACTGTCCGCAAATTTCTGAACTCATAGACTTACCTCCGTATAGCGGTATCAAAAGCTAAAACACGGACAAAACACCGCTGTCTGGCGGTCTGTTCCACAAAAAATATGAGCAGGACGTCACTGGCGCCTTGCTTTCATGGAAACAGGGGGCAATGCCGCGCAGCGCACGGCATCGCCCCCTGAGTATACAGCAATTTTGAAACATTCCGCATCAATCTCCGCCAAGACCGCTTCTGGCAGCGCCCTGTACGAAACGCTTCTGCACGAAGCAGTACAGGATGATTAACGGCAGTACGACTAACAGCGAACAGGCTGAGATAACGGCCGTCTGCACATACGGGTTGGACGGGTCAATCTGGGACAGCCACGCCGAATTGGACTTGGCCGCCGTGTCGATGCTCCAGCGGATATTGGACTGCAGCGAGCTGTAATGATAGGCCAGGTTGTACTGGCTGGGATTCAGCAGGCTGGAGTAATAGGTATCGGTGTAGTTCCACAGGAAGCTCAAAACCGAAACCGTCAGGATGGAACCGGACATACTGGGCATCACGATCCTAAAGAACGTGGTCAGGAAGCCGGCGCCGTCCACATGGGCGGCCTCTTCCACCGAGATTGGAAGTCCGCGGATACCCTGGCGCAGGAAGTAGATATAAAGGCCGCTTCTCACGCCCATGCCCAGGCCCGCCAGAATAAACTGGGATGCCGGTTTGTTCAGCAGATTCAGCGGTTTGCCGGTCACCGCCTTAATGATTCCGAAGATATCGAAATTCCGGAAGGCGGAATACTGGGCAAGCATGATCGCGTCGGGCGGCACCACGATGGTCAGGACCACGAAGAAGAACAGGATATTGCTGCCCTTAAACTTCAGTCTCGCGAACGAGTAGGCGGCCAGACCCGCAGACAGAACCTGCAGGAATGTCAGCGCGATCGTCATCACCATCGTGTAACCCAGACTCTTCCAGAAATCCATCAGGTTCCTGGACAGCGCCATCTCCATGAACAGCGTGGAAACCTTCTGCGGGATCCACATCGTGGATTTGTCAGCCAGCACGTTAGGATCGGTCAACGCATCCTTCGCCAGCGTCCACAGAGGCGTGATCACGACAAAGCCAAGGCAGATCAGGATCACATACCGGAACAGGGCCACGAGGAACCGGCGGACCTTCTTCTGGATCGTGTACTTGGACAGACGTCCCTTCTTTAAGTCTACCCAAAAGCTTATTCCGGCTGTCTCCTCAGCCATTTGCAGTCTTTCTTTTCGGCTCATCTTAGTCATAGTAGAACACCCCCTTGGATACAATGCCGCAGATGATTCCGATGGTGGCCAGCGTAAGCGCAAAGTACACAAAGCTCATGGCCGCGCCGTAGCCGTAATACTGGCTGGCGCCCTGGAATGTCTGAGAGCGGATGTATTCTGCGAGAACCACGTCTTTGCCGTTTAAGGTAACCTCAGCTGTCGCGAAGGACTCCGCGATACTGTATACCAGGCATACCAGGATGGTCGGGGAGACCATCGGCAGCGTGATCTTACAGAAGGTTTCAAATGACGTACATCCTTCCATCTGGGCAACCTCGTAAAGACTCGGGGAGATCGCCTGAAGGCCGGATAAAAACAGCAGGATCTGCACACCGCAGGTCGTGATGACCGTGAAGATATTCTCCACATAGCTGGTAAGCAGAGAACTGATCTCCTGCGGGATACCGGAATTCACGACCAGTTCCGTCAGCCATTCCATGTTCATGACCGATTCGGAGGTCTGGGTCGTCAGCGACGCCTCGCTTAAGTTGAAGGTCGCGATACCGGTCGCCAGGATGATCGGGATCACGAAGATCGCCCGGAAGAATCCTCTCCCTTTGTATTCTCCGTTCAGCATGATCGCGATGAACAGGGAAAGGAAGATCTGGAACGGCAGCTCCGTCAGCATGTTGAGGAACGCTTCCGTCAGCATCCGGGTGAAATCCGGGTTCACAGTCAGTACATACTTGAAGTTCTCCAGTCCGATAAAGGTTCCGGTAAAACTGGTATCAGTCAGCTGCATGCTGCTTAAGGAGTAGCGCAGCGTATTCACCATAGGCCTAAGGAAGAAGAAAATCAAGCCGATCAACCATGGGAGCAGAAAGATTACGCCCCATAACGCAGTCTTTTTCTCGAAATCCATCTTCTTGTAGGAGAAACTGAAGGATTTCTTAACTGCTTTGTTCTTGTTCTTTTTCATCTTAGCTCCTCCTTATTGAATCACGTAACTGAGTGCCGGCACCGAAACCCCATCGATGGTCTCATCCACGTCGCTGTAGTTGAAGTACACCTTCGCGCCGTTGGAGTAAGTCACGATCCGCAGGTATTCATTGCGGTCATACAGCTCATGCTCGGTGATCACAGCGTCCTTCGTCGCGTTGAAGAAGGTCTGATAGTCATTGTAATACTTGACGATACGGTCCTTCCAGTAGCTGTAATCTACCGCGAAGTAGTGCTCCTGCTCTGTCTGGGACAGAAGCGAGCTGTCATTGTACATGAGCGAGAATTTCGGAGCGCTGCCGCCCTCCAGCACATGCATGAAGTTGGCGTCCACATCCGTGCTCTCTAAGTTCAGGGACTCGGAGGAGTATGTCTTGTAACCGTTCAGGACCATTTCCATGAACGGAATGGACGCGTCGAAGATCCTCATGCCGCTGTCCTCTGTCGGAATATCCGTCAGATAGTTACTGTAGGCGTAAGCGTCGCTGGCAGGATTGGAAAGCATGATGGTCATGCCGTCCGTCAGCTGGGCGACCGCTTCGTCCATGATCTGCCGTCCGGTGGATGGCGAGACCTGCTTCTCCTGATAGTTGGTCGGGATAAATGTAAACAGGTCGCTGGTCGCCATAGTGGTAAGGCCGATCTTCTTCTGGTAGGAGGATTTCACCTTTTCCAGATACTTCTCAATATAGTTCGGGTTGATGATGTAAAGCGGATAATCATTCTCGTCTTCCGTCTCCACTTTCCTCTCTACGGGGTCGAAGGAATAGACCTGAGCACGCTCGTTGATCACATTCCAGGCCACCGCCTCGTTGCTCAGCTTCTTCTTGGTATAAGCCGTCTGAAGCTGCAAGTTCGGGAAGATCTGGGCACCGATGGAATCCGCGTAGGACTTCAGGCTGTTCCAGTCGGAGGAGCCGCCCAGTCCGGACGCGAAGCTGATCCCCTTATCCAGAGATCTCTGGTTCATTCCGCCGTTCACCATACCGCTGTAAAGGAGCTTGATGTTCTTAACGCCGGCGCCGTTCAGATCACCTAAGATCTCCTGCGCCTGCTTAAAGGAAGTCAGCGTCTGCTTGCCGTCATAGGGAATGCCAAGCATAAACTGGGTCTTGTCCGTGGAACCCATCAGTTCCACATAGAACGGAGCGTCATCCTCGGCTGCTTCGCTGGAAAGGCCTCTCTCCACCAGATAATCGGCATAGCAGTTGGCCATATCCACATAGTCCGCGTCCTCGCCGAGCCACTTATAACGAACCCTGATCAGGTCGTCATAAACATCGTTGGTGGCCTTATAGAGCGTGAACTCACCGGCCGAGTTCGAAGCGCCTGTACTTACCGCCTGCTGGGTCTGGATATCAAAGGAGAGCTTCAGCTTGCAGAAAGGCTCCGCGTTATCCTGGCCGCTCACATAAGCATCCATGAACGCCACCTCGGCTCCATCCTCGATGATGCCGAAGATGGTGCTGTCCGAAGTCTTCATGCCGAACACCGGCATCATAACTTCTTTCTTCTGCTGATAAGTCGTCGCGTTGACCAGCTGGTCGCCGTTATAGAACGCGCTGGCGAAATGATACTCTTTCACCTTGTCGCTGTCCAGATAGATCAGGGCGCCGCTTCCGTCCGGAATGAACATATAGCCTTCCTCGAGATCCTTGTCAGCCGCGGAGGTCAGGAAATACGGAATCAGCTCCAGCTTGTTGATCGGGTTGTCAACTCCCGTCTCGATCATCTTGGTGTCCACGCTCACGACCAGATCCCCGTCCTCCAGCGTATATTCCACTGGAACGCTGATAAACAGGTTGCTGGGGTAGTCTTCCGGCGCTACAGCCTCGGCCTCCAGATCTTCGAGCAGATGCTCTTCCGTATACTGGCCGACCTCATAGAAGAGGTTTTTCACTTCCTTCAGAGCAAGATTACCAATCTTGTTCTGGTCGTTGGTATTGAACTTACGCTGCCAGGTGCCGTTGGACATCTGGGTGTAATAGCTGTTCTTCAGGACATTGAGCTGTCCGGCGTCCAGGTACTGGATTACGAACTCGTTCATACGCTCGTCGGAAATACGGATCGGGAAATTCTTGTAGGTAAAATCATTATTTCCCATCATATAGACGATGCGAATGCCGTTGTCCAGTTTCTGATAGCAGAGCTGATCCAGCTCCACGCACATGCTGTAGGAATCGAATGTGGAAACCGTATCATACAGCTTGTTGTTGCGCTTCGTACCGGAAAAATAGGTCACGAGCACGTCGGAGCGCTGACGGGCAGACAGATTGCCCATGCCCTCGCTGTGGGTCATATTGGTATCCTGATAGGCGCCTGTCGCGGTATCATACCAGCGAACCACGCCGGAGTTCGGATTCAGCTGAAGCTGCATGCCGGAGTTCTCCGCCACCACGACGAAATCATTGCCTTTCAGGGTCGTATCAAATTCCTGATTCGCCCAGTAGTCCGTCAGGGCCGGCGCCGTATCCGTCGAAGTATCAGAGGAGGAACATCCGGCCAGAAGCGTGAGGCTAAGAACCGAAAGACCCAAAAACAATCCAATTCTATCTTTTCTCATCTCTCCCGCCTCCTTCCTAACTTACCATCCGGATCTCTCTTGCGATTTCGATCACGTCATTGACGAACTTGGCAAGAAGAGTCGCGAACAGCATCGCTACGAAACAAATAATCAGGATCGCCACCGCCGACAGAATCAGCGTGGCCACGTTCTTCGTAAATGTATACTGGTGCACCATGATGGTACCGATAAACATATAGAAGAAGAACAGTACAATTCCGAAGATGAACAGCGCGCTCACCAGGGCCGCCTCATCCAGCGTTACAAAATTGGAGAGGATGGTTCCGGCCAGGTACAGCCAGCAGGCAGGATACAGGGAGTATCCGACTACCTTGATGATATGCACCAGCTTGCCCTTGCCGCTCATCAGAACGCCGACCGCCCAGTTGCCTGCGATAAACGCCACATACGGGAGGATCGCGCTGCCGACGATCATCGGCACGTTCACATTCTTAATGTCCACAAAGTCGACCAGAAAACCGGTATAGCGGTACTTGATCAGGCTGATCCATCCAAACGCGATGATCACGCAGATACTGAATACCAGCGAACCGTCGTCGTAATACTTCACGTCGTCAAACGCCTTGAACGGACTGGTCAGCACATAGCCGGGCCATTTGAACAGCGTAAACTTGGTCTTCTCCCAGAACCGGGCCAGCTTCGTATCCTTCTTCTGGGCAGGTCTGAAATGACGGTACACCTTGTACGCGACAAAGAGTACGATCACAGCCGCCAGAATTCCGATGATCTTGCCGAAGTTGGCGTCCATCCACGCGCCGGACACGCGGTCGTAGGCGTTGGAATAATAGGAGCGGTCGACACCGAGGTAGAAATTATTCATTGCCTCCTCATAGTCGCCGGTACGCATCTGGTATTTGCCGAGACCCAGGTTCGCGTAATAGAAGTTGCTGTTGATGTCCAGCACTGCCTGCCAGCAGCGGGCCGCCTCTGCGTAATCATATTTGGACTGGGCTACCAGACCGTCATTGATCAGCGCGCCGTAGGTTGTCGGCATGAACACTTCCATGGACTGGTATACGATATCGACCACAAGGATCTTGTCGTCCATGAAGCACATGCTGACCGGGGAACGGAGCAGGCCCTTCTTGTCGCCGGAGCCGGCCAGTTCGTACATCAGGTAGCCGTCGGAGCTGTAGACAAAGATCCTGGACTGGTTGGAATCCAGTACCGCGAACCTTCCGTCGTCCGCCACCGCAATGCTGTTTAAGTTGGAAAGCGTCTTGCCGTTCTCATAGTCGCCCATGGGATACTCGACAAAATCGTTCACCGTAAGAACATTCTCACCGGAGGAATTCAGCTTCCGGATCGGCTCCTCCTCGGAGTTGCCGCTGATGCTGGCAAAGATGAAGCCGTCCTTGTCGATCGCCAGGTCGCTGTAGGTCGTAGGCAGCCACAGGTCGCTTCTTGCCAGCTGCTCTTCCGTCGCGATCGATCTCCAGAACAGGTTCCAGAGGCTGTAGGAAACCTCCGTCGCGCCGACATAACGGTTAAAGTTGCCTTCCGGGTCCAGCTCGACGAAGCCCTCGTAGCAGTTGCGGACCAGCACGTAGATACGGCCGACGCTGTCAACCGCGATCTTGGTGGGCCGGTAGGCTACGGTCAGACCGGTACAGTTGGGATCTCCGATCACCCTGACGCACTGGTAGTTCTCGTCAAACTCGATGATCTCCCCCTGCGCCTCTTCGCAGACATAGATATGTCCGTCTTCCGTGACATAGATGCCCGTCGGAGCGGTAATCTTTCCCGCGCTGCCGTCCGGTCTCTTATAGTCCGTGATATGTTCCACATGCTCCAGATCCTTATCGGCGACCACAACATAGCCGTTCAGGATCAGGTAAATCTTGTCATTCCGATAGAATACACCTGACACCGTGGACATACTGTCCAGATTAAGGTCACGGGCATATATCGTCTCCTCCAGCTCGTAAGCGGCCGGCGCGGCAGTGACATTGCCCCAGATGTCATAAGAATAGGTATCAGATGCATAGCACACCGTGCCAAATCCAAGGATGGCACACATTATGAGAGCAAACACCGCGACGTATTTGCTCAAAATCTTATTTGATCTTCGCATACGCCACCTCTTATTCTTTCATACCGGATGTAGCCATCGTAGATACCACGTTGTTCTGCATAATCAGGAATACGATCAGCGGAACAGCGAACATAATGATCGCGGATGCGGCGGATATACCGGCGTAGGAACTTCCGACGCCGCTGATCTTGCCGCTCGCCAGCTGCTGTACCACATAGGCAAACCCCTTGTTGGCTTCGGTGTAGATGAACCTGTCGCCGGTGTTGGTCCAGAAGCTCTGGAACACCAGGATAAACGCAGTCACCAAAGCAGGTTTCGTAACGGGCATCACGATCAGGAAATGAATCCGTACATAACCGGCGCCGTCGATCTGGGCCGCTTCCATTAAGCTGTCCGGGATCTGCTCCATGAAGTTCTTCATCAGGTACAGACCCAGCGTGGACGCGAAGCCCGGGATGATGATCGCCCACTGCGTGTCCAGCATGCCCAGACGCGCGATGGTCAGGAAGTTGGGGATCATTGTGACCGTGGCGTTGAACATCAGCGAGTACACGATCAGCTGGTTGAAGAAATTTGATCCCGGGAACTTGTATTTCGCCAGCGGATAAGCGCACAGCGAAGCGATCACAATGTGTCCGATCGAGCCGACAACCACCACGAAGAGGGAGTTAAACAGCGACCGGGTCACAGGCACTACGGTGTTGGCAAGTACGTTTACAAAATCGCGATAGTTGTTAAACGTCGGATTCATGACCAGGATCCTCGGAGGGAAGATGAACATCTCGTTCATCGGCTTTAAGGACTGGCTCAGCATATAAATGACCGGGAAGAAGAAAGCGAGACCCATAAGCAGCAGGAACAGGCCCAGGGCCACATTCCCCCAGAAGCTTCTCGGAGTTTTCTTAACCGACGGGGCGAAATCCAGTTTGGATTTCTTTTTCTTCAGATAATTCGCTCTGATCTTATTCAGAATATCCATCGTCACTTCTCCTTTCTCCCATCAGGTTCCGACCTTGCGGAGCAGTTTCTGGATCAGCATGTTGCAGACGATCATGAGCAGGAACAGAAGCACCGCGATCGCCGACGCGTAGCCCATCTCCATACGGATGGAGCCGTAGTCGTTTAAGTGGTTAACGATCGTATGGGAGGCGTAGTTCGGGCTCGGGAAGCCGACCAGAGCGTCTCCAACGCTGCCGACCGACAGAGAACTTGTGATCGTCATGACGGCGCCGAACAGAAGCTGAGGCTTCATATTCGGGAGCGTGATGTACCACAGCTCCTGCCAGCGGTTGCGGATCCCGTCGATGGCTCCGGCCTCGTACTGGGCCTCATCGACGCCCTTAATGCCGGCGACGAATGACAGGAAGCCTACGCCCATGCTGGTCCACAGGGAAGCAAGGATCACGACGAGAGCCACATACTTCTCATCAGACAGCCACAGGATCGCTTCCTTCGTGATTCCCAGGTTGCGCAGCGCGGCGTTTAAGTAGCCGTTGCTGTCGTTGGAGAAGATCTGCGCGAACACGGTGATAACGGCGGTGCCCGCCATACTCGGCGCGTAGAAGATCACCGTCAGAACCGTGCCCAGCTTGTGGGGCAGCTCGTTGATCATCCAGGCCAGGAGGAAAGAAAGGATATATCCGCCCGGTCCTACGATCACAGCGATGATAAACGTATTCTTAATCGCCGTGATGAAAATATTGTCATCCAAAAACAGTTTGCGATAATTGCTGAGACCCACGAAGTTCGCCGGTTCCAATACATTGAAATCCGTAAAGCTGTACCACATGGCCGTCAGAACGGGATATACAACAAAGATCGCGAACAGGATCATAAAGGGAGCGATCATGATGTACAGCGGGATACTCCTCTTCATATCGCGGAGAGTCAGATGAACTCTTCTCTGCAATGACATTTGATTCTTATTCTTAGCCATTCTCTCTCCCCTCCTATTCTGCCGTATTCAAACCAAACTCAGTACGCTTGTTGGTGATCTCGGTATTGATCGCGTCGAGTTCGATATACAGGGTGTCAACAGGTTCCAGATTCTCCGATACCACGGCTGTGAACGCGTTGCGGATCGTACGTCCCGTGATGTATCCGCCGGGGATCTGCGGCTCTGCCTTCAGATCGCCGGAATCGATGATGGAAAGCACCACGCTCTTGAACTCCTCGTTTAAGCCGCCGCCGCGGATCGCTTCGATGTTCGATACCGGAAGCTCAGCCGCTTCGCCGTTCTCCGCCTTCAGCTCGGTGGAATATCCGATCTGTGTATCCGCGTCTGTCCACCACTTCAGGAACTCCCACGCCTCATCCGTCATGCCGTCCTTCGCCACCGTGGAAGCCACGATGAAGCAGGTGCCGATCATGCTGGCTGCGGAGTGATCCACGGTGCCGTCCGCGAGACGCGTTCCGGGCATTCTGGCGATAGACCATTTGCCGGAGATCTCAGGAGCCGACACGTTCAGGGTGTTCACATAGGTGTAATCCACGACCATGACCGGAATCTCACCGGTACGGAAACGTGTCACCAGGTTCACGGAATACTCCAGACCCTGTTTGGTATAATACTCCGTCCACTTCTTGAATACGCTCATCTGCTCGATCTGATCCATCAGCGTCGCCGTATGGTCCGCGTTGTACAGATCATAGCCTTCCTGATACAGCATGGAAAGGAAGATGCTGTTGACGGGAACCGTTGTGGAACTGGTGCCGCCGCCGAGGGTCATGTACTCATTGCTGCCCAGATAGACGTCCATATTCTCAGCTTCCAGATAGGGGATCAGGGCGATCAGATCGTCCCAGGTCTCCGGAACCTCAAGTCCCATGCTGTCCAGGATATCCTTCCGGTAGATCATCACCGGGAAGGACAGCTGATCCGGAAGTCCGTACACGCCGCCCTCATACTCCAGGAACGGACGCACGCCGGACGGGAACCGCGAGAACACTTCTTCAAAATCCGAGAACTTCGTCAGGTCGTAAGAAGCGTTGCGGTAAGCAAAGTTGGTGGGCTGGCTGTAGCTGGACTGCAGAACCACATCCGGGCCCCTGCCTGCCACCGTCGCCGGAAGAACCGTATCGCCCTGAACCATGCTCAGGTTGACCTCATAGTCCTTATCGGCAAACGCCGCGTTGATCATCTTCTGGATGATATCATACTGGCTCCTCACATCGACCGTGACCCAGACATCCAGCTGCTGCTTGTCTCCGGAGGAGGTATTGTCAGCATGGACCTTGAAGTCGTTGGTGAAAGAACCGACAAACGCTTTCCATGCATGGGCGACGTTCTGGAAGAAGTTGCCGTTGGCCCTGGGCAGCGAATAACCGTCGCCGGTCACGACCACGTAATCCAGTTCCAGCGGAACATTGTTGATGTTGTTGATCCAGTCGCCAAGCGCGGACAGTTTGTCATTATAATCCTTTAAATATTTCGCCACGTCGTCGGCCTTCTTGATCAGCTTGATCATGCTGTTCATCATGTCGACAACGCCGGAAGTCTTGTTGGCAGACTCCATGGACTCACCGAACATATCCACAACCGCATTCAGTCTCGTGTATTCCACCTTCAGGTCATCCGTCAGGTTCGGAAGATACGTGGTGATCTGATAATCGCGGTAGGTATCCGGATCCGTACCGGTCACTGCCGTGATCTCACGGTAGAGATTGGTCAGGTTCGTCACACTGGTGCTGGCCATGTCAACCGCTTCCGCCAGACTGCCCAGAGTCGCTGTCAGGGAGATCGTATTGGTTCCTTCGTCAAGATAGAAATAATAATCTCCGCTGTCATCACCCAGATAACCGATCTGCCAGTCGGGCGCGTAGTTGAACTTCAGCTCCGCAGCCTCCTCGAACGGGAGATCTCCGTTGATCCTCAGATAACGGGCGGAGTAGAATCCTCTGTTCAGATACTGCTTATAGCGGAACGCCAGTTTATAAAGTCCCGCTTTCTTTGTCTCCACCGTCCAGGTAAGCGTCTGGCCGGCAGTGGCCCAGTTATCACCGCCGATCGTATTGTAAACGATGTTCGTCGCGTGATACGGCTGGGTTCCTACAGAAGTACGGTCATTGTTGGGAGAAAGCGAAGAACTGGACTTCACCGAAGTATCCTCCGCCTGCACAAGCAGCGCGCCCCCCGGGATCTCGTTGGGAATCACCTTCTCAGCGCCGACTTCTTCTGTATAATACGTGTAATAATCCTTATAGGACAGATATTTTCTGGCCGGGACGAGCGCCACCTCTCCGATCCCCAGTTTTCCCTGGGAGGAGGTAAATGTCACGGTGTTCTTTCCCTGGTCAAAATAAAACATATAACTGCCGACGGTATCGCAGTCCGTAGACTTGACATATGCCGTAGCCGGTCCCTCCATCTGGATCTGGGTAGGCGCGGCCTGATTCCCATCGACATTCATCAGCCAATCCTTGTTGTCGTCCGCCCACAGACGGTCGATCGTGAGATCCTCACAATCGGCGAACGGCAATTCACCATTAATATTGACATCACGCAAAATGCTCTGTGTGCTCGTGATATCCGGATAGTAGGTAAGCTGAATATGATATAGTCCGGCTTCTTTCACATCGAAATCGTAGGAGATGCTGCCTTCAGACTGGGTCCAGACGACCCCGTTTTCTTCCTGCAGTCCGTCCATCTCGGCGTCCGCGTAATCGGTTCCCGCCTTTACGATACTGGCCGTATCGTCTCCGACATAGGAATCCTTATGCTGGAACACATAATCCGAGTACGACACCGTATCATCACCATAGCTGACATATTCTGCAAGAACTTCTTCTCTCGTCTGAACATATTCATCACTCGACGCAATATTCAATGCTACAACCGCTACCACGATCAACGCAACCAGAATACATATATTGCGAATGCGGGTTTTGTTCTTCTTCTTTTTCACCCCGTCAGCCCTTCCGTTTCTATGCATTACACGACTGCGGCCTGTGGTTACACAGGCCGCAGCCACTCAGCATTAAGAATCATACTTCAGTTATGTTTTGATCCGGATTACTGTACAATTCCAAGTTCCTTCATGTTGGCGTAGCCAGCGTTCGCGTTGCTCTCGCCGGTGCTTCTCGCGTCGCGTCCGGCAATGATCTTCGCCATGTTGCTCCAGGTATCCACAACACCGCTGTCGTCGAACGGCTTCGCCCAGTCATACAGAACTCTCGCATGAGCCCAGTCATACAGCTCGATATCCTCTTCCGTGCAGAAGTTTCTCGCTGTGCCGGCCGAGAAACCGATGGTCGGGGTCTGGCCAGCCTGCTCGGACTCCCAGGCGGCATGCATGGAAGCAACGCCGGTTGGGTCGATCAGCTCGTTGAAATCCTTCGCGATCTGGAACAGAGTGATATCATCGATGCCGGTTCTCGCGGAAGCGTCCTTCAGGACAACTGTCGGGCCCCAGTAAGCCTGAGCCAGCTTGTAGTTGTCGCTAAGGGTCGTATAGTCGCCATCACAGGTAACGGAGTCGCCCCACGGCCAGAACACGATGCCCCAGTCGCCGATGCTGTCGGACAGGCCGCTGGTCTGCCACATCTCAGCCATGGTCATCACATAATCCTGATTCAGGCCGCCGGTTCCGTACATCAGATCCTCACCGGTCAGGTTGTCGTCTTCGTCAAACTCCAGAGTAATCGGAGCAGCCAGGCCCAGATCGATCAGCTCTTTGTAGAACTCCATCGCCTCGATGTAGTTCGGATCCGTGAAGCCGATGGTTCCGTTAGAGCTTACAGACGGAACGCCGCCGTTGGCAGAACCGGCCATGCAGGCCCAGTGGAAATAATGGGTAGCGATGGGATACATGCCGTCCGGAAGTTTGGACTTCATCTCGGTCAGGTATTCCTTCATGTCGTCGAAGCCCCACTCGCCCTTCATGAATTTCTCGGTCGGGGTCTCGGTCATACCGATGTCTTCCAGATACTTACGGCTGTAAACAAGCATATAAACGTCGCCTACGTTGTCGAAGGTCACGCCGTATACATGATCGTTCCAGGTAGCCGCATCCGTATAGAGCTTGCCAAGTTCAAGTTCATTGTATGTATCGGTGATATCCGCCAGAACATCCGCGCCGATCATGGAAATGATCGCGTCAGGAGTAGACTCCAGAATGTCCACAACACCCTCGCCGGCCGTCATCGAAGAAATGATCAGCTCGTCCAGGTTGTAGCCGGTGTCGCCGCCGGGCTCCGTGTAAACAAGGTCGATATTGTACTTCTCTTCTACCTGTTTCTCTGCATCCGTGTACAGGGATACATCAACCGTGGCATCCTCAGCCTTCGCCGGATCCAGGTTGTTCCAGTCGCCGCCGTAAACCTTGACGACCTGCCCGCCGAAATCAAAAGCAGGTGCCTCAGCCTCTGCCGCTGTGGTCTCTGCCTCGGCAGCCGCTGCCGTGGTCTCCGAAGACCCCCCCGCTGCCGCCGCTGTGGTCTCAGCCGGTGCCGCTGTTGTGGTCGTGGTGCCGCTACCGCCGCCGCAGGCAACCAGACTTCCGACCATTGCCGCTGTCAATGCGACAGCGCCAAGTTTCTTGATTGACTTTTTCATCAATAGTCCTCCTTTTAATGCATTTTTTATAGCTTCAACAGCGCCTTTTGGGGAAGCCGCCATTGTAACTATCAACAAAATCAGCAAACAGACTATTATATTTATATAACAAGATATGACATTTTGTCAATGTTCTTTTTTCAAAACACAAAAAAATTGGTAACTATTCATAACACTTTATAACAATTCCATATAAAAAAACCTTTGCACCTTCCTTACAGCGGCCTTTTGCCAGCGGTGTCTCTGGCAGTCCGTCCGGATTTCGTTCCAGATCCGCCAGATACCGCGGCTCACCGGTCCGCAGGGACAACTCTGCCAGTCCGCCGACAGCCGCCATGAACGGAAAGCGCGCGGCGGAAGCCTCGCCGGTCAGCACCTCCCATCCTGACGGGTCCTCACACCCGGTACTTGGGGGAAGCGCGTCCGGGGCGTCCGCCGCTGAGCCGTCGGAAGCAGTGCGGCAGCGAACTGCCGCCGTATAGGAAAAGCTTTCACAGTCCGCTTCGATGGTAAGCTCCATCTCCTCATCTTCTCTCCAGGGCTTTTTGCCAAGGTCCAGTTCACACACGGTGCGATGCCGCAGCCTGCCGCCCGGACGGAACAAAATCCGGACAGCCGTCTGATGCGCGGCGCTCCCAAGCTCGATCTGCAGGGACTTGCCGTCGCCAAGACACAGGATACGCAAGCGCAGCGTAACGCTCACCCGCTTCGCGGCCGGAAAAAGCCGGACCAGCCGGGCGTAGTCGTACGGTTCCCGGTCCTCCAAAAGGATCTGCCCGGAAGGCATACGTTCGATCCTGCACCAGGAAGGCTGATAGAGATTCCAGCAGCTCAGCGCGAGGTTCCTGTCGCCCTCCCACACTTTTTCCATCGGCTCCTGTGTTTCCTGCGGCTTTTCCATCGACTCCCGCATTTCATGCAGTTTTTGTGACTCCTGCGGTTTCTGCACTTTCTGGGCATTCTCACCAGGCTGCCGCTCCCCGCCTTCCACCGGCACCGGGATCCTGGCAAACCAGATGTCTTCTTTATTCACCGAATAGGTCACGCACAGCTCCCCGCCGGGTCTTGGATTCCCTTCGCTGATCCCCCGCATGTACTGGGGGCCGAGATCCTTGCAGAAGCCCTCATAGCGGATCGGCGGCACCTCCCCGTGGATAAGCAGCATATTGTCAAAATGCAGTCCGTCGTCCGAGGTCACGATACACAGCGGGAACCGGTGCTGGGTCTCCAGCGTCGGATCATAGACCAGCGCGTACCG
>CANREE010000025.1 GCA_947629545.1 uncultured Lachnospiraceae bacterium
CCTATGATCCAACCCGACGGGATCTTAAACGGGCTGATCACATGCGTCCACTGCTGCGTGTCATAATTCTCCGGGTCATTCCTCCACTCCCTGAACACCTGCCCGCTGAAGCTGTCCCAGTCACCGTACAGCAGCGCCCGCTTCTCCGCCTCCGGCATCATCGCCAGATTGGATACATAATCCGGGTTATTCCTCAGCAGCGCCTGGTTGTCATATACCGACGACCGGATGAACACCCTGTCCCTGGATACTTTAAGCTTTGTCCCGTCCGGCAGATCCACCGACGTCTCCTGTACGACCCTTGTCCCGGGCTTTGCCACACTCACAAACCGGGCTTTTACCCAGGCATGGCCCCCCTCCCGGATTCCCGGTGGACCGGATATAGGTACGCAGCCCCGGCCCGCTGGACCGGCACCGGGAAAACAGGTACAGGTATTCCTCCTCCGTGAAATGCGTCAGCTCATCAAAGCCGATATAATCAAAATGACGCCCCTGGTACTTCAGCTTGTCCTTCTCATGCTGCATATACCCAAAATAGATCTTCGCTCCGCTCGGGAACGTCCACACCATCTTCGTGATGTTATACTTCGCCCGCGGATACGCCGCCTTATACAGGATCTGCGACCGCGAGATCAGGTCCGAAAGTTCCGGCACTGTCTTCCGGAAGATGATCCCCTGGTAATATGGCACATCCACCTGCCGGAGCGCCTCCACCAGAAGAAAATCCGATTTCCCGCCGCCGGCCGCGCCGCCATAGAACGCCTCGAACTCCGGCCGCGCCATCATCTTGATCTGCGTCGGCTGCGGCATCCATAGGATGTTCTCCGGGTCAATGGGCGGTTTCCACGCCCTGTCCTGCGCCCGTTTCCGCTGCCGCGGTGCCGTCGGCTTCGGCTGCGTCCCCTGCTTTCCATTCGCTTTCCCCGGCGCCTTTGACCGCGCCGCCGTCTTTGCTCTCGCTGGCATATTCCCGCATCCTTTCCACATCTTCCGGGGTCAGGACCACCATCTTCCTGGCATCCTCATCCTGGACCTGCTCCTCCACCTTCCGCCAGTCCTCGGGCCTCCGGTTCTGCAGCCAGAAGATCATCGCGCGCACATCCGGCTTCACATACTCATCCTCGATCCCCGTCTCCAGCTGCTCCTCCTCGCGGATCCGCTTCCCCTTGTCATCAAATTCGACCTTCTTGACCTTGAAAACCTTCCGGACCGGCACCCTGTACCCCTGCGTCAGGCGGAACAGGCTGTTCTCCACCAGCCGGTCAGCAAACTCCCGGCCGGAGGAAAGCGCCTCACGGATCCCCTCATGCTTCCGTTTCCATTCCGACAGCGTCGACCGGCTCACGCCGATCCGCTTCGCGATCTCCTCATCGCTCAGCCCGGCCATCTTCCAGGCCCGCAGCACGGCGCGGTTCTCTTCCCGCTCCTCCCACGGCTGCCATTTCTGCACTCCCATCCTGCACCCCCGAACCCCGGCGGCCTCCGCTTATGCGGCATGCCGGCCACCTGTCTGCATATAAGCATACAGCCCCGGCGGCAAAGATTCCCCCACCCCCCGCCGTTGCCCCGGTACAACCGCGCTGCCGCCATCAGGATCCGTCCCTTCCATCCAGTCCGGCCCAGTCCGCGCCTGTCCGGTTCCGTCCGGCTCCGGGCACGGAAAAAGGACATCCGCAGATGCCCTTTCCCTCATTTCCCGCGCGCACGCACATATGCACGCGCACGTTCAGCTGTCCGACATGTCCTCCTCGACCGTGACAGTCCCCTGCGGCCCGCAGGTATCCCCCGGGCCGCCGTCCCCATGACCACCGCCGGAATCCCCGGCTTCTTCCGGACCGCCGTCATCCATATCCAGCACGCCCTTAAGCTCCAGGATGTCCTTCCGGCAGAAGTCATAGGTGCCGTCGCTGTTCATCCGGACGGCATACTCATTCCGCTTCCCGGCCTCCACCGCATCAGCCGGCACATGGAACTCCGGCCCGATCATCCCCGCAAGGATGCTGCACAGGATCTGCGAGCCGTCCGAGATCGCGTTGCACCGCCTCATCTCACGGTGCATGTTCCGCATCCTCCGCTCACAGTCCGCTGCCCTACGCTCCGCCAGGTCCACCCTGCCCTTCAGCGACCTGTTCCCTTTCTTTCGCATATTTGCTCCTTCCCGCACGCCTAACAGGCCGCCTTTTACCGGCGCCCCGCTGCCTGCATACTGGTCTGTTACCCTGTCCCGGGCCGTCACCGGCCCCATACGCCACAAGCGTGTAACGGAAATACCCGTACCCGTCCGCGTTCACGCCCTTCTCCACCGTCTCCAGATCCACGTAGTACCGTCCGGCCAGCGCCGCCGGCACCTTCGCCTCTGAGCGGAAGAAACTACGGTCTGAGACCACCGTCCGTTCCGTCTCCGGCTTCACCAGGTTCCGGCTGCTGCTCCAGCGTTTCCCCATCAGCTCCGCATCCGTCCCTACCGTCCGGTTCGCATACTTCAGCAGGTACTCCGCCAGCTTCCGGTACTGGCCTGACCCGTCCAGCGGCGAGATCAGCACCCGCCCCAGCTCACCCCAGCATTTCTGGATGGTCCGTGAATCGATGTGGTTGATGATCAGGTGGTGGTGCCGCGCCCCCTTCTCCCCGACCTCCATCACATGGATATACTTCAGCACCATGCCCGCCTTCTTAAATGCCTTCCTCAGGTTCCGCAGGAAACCGTCCGCATCCTTCCGCATCTCCTCCCGCGTCCGGTACGGCTCGCCCTTCCTCCTGGCATAGCTCAGCACGATATGCAGGTCCCCCGGCCCAAAGTTCGCGTTCACCAGCCGTCTCAGTTTCCTTTCCGCCTGCCGGTTGTTCGCCCGCCGCTGCACCTCCGTCATCGGCCCCCGCCGCTTCCCCCGCTTCCCGCCCTTCGGCCCGAAACGGTATGTATAATATTTCTCGTACTCGATGGTCCTTCCCGCCCTGGTAACACCCAACAGGTACATCCGCCCAGCCCTCCGGTCATAAAGATAAATGGTTTATCAAGAGAATTAATCGGGCAGCCGCCCGATCCGCAGACGCCGGCATATGCCGTATGTTTATATCATTCCTTCGGCCCGCTGCCCCCTGCGGCGTCTTTCCCCGTCCTGGCTTCTTTATTATATACAGCCTGGTAATACGGGCACGAGGCATAGTTTCCGCCGTCACAGCAGAACAGGCCCATGTAGTCATGCATCTCCTGCCGGCTCTCAAACCGCAGCTGCGTCCTCATCGCGAAACCCATGTTCTCCCTGATGTTCTCGCAGGTAACCGTGTAATCCCAGCCACCCCGCCCCTGTTTATGGGTTATGTAATACGGGCAAGCCGTTATCCGGCCGTTCGGCATATACCCCTGCCCCCTTCCGCCATGATGCCGGGGCCCGTACCCGGGCTCCGGCTCTATCCGTGACACATCATCATATATCCCAGCCCGTATTCCTACCGCCCGGGCGGTGGCCTGGCCATGGCCGCCACATATACCGATTCCTCCTGCATCCCTACCAGATCCCCGATGCTCATCTGGCCGTCAATATCCGCGTCCGCCATGCTCTCACAGATCTCCGCGATCTTCTCGATCAGCGACCTGGCCGCCTTCCTGGCAGTGATGTATTTCTCCCTGTCAAGCGCTTCAAGGACGACGTGCGCCAGCCTCTTCGCCTCCAGCACCCGCAGGTCCTCCTCCGGTTCCCCCTGCTGCCCGGCATCGGCGGGATCCTGATCCGGTTCCTGGGCATTTTCCGCCGGTTCCTGGGCATTTTCCACTGGTTTTTGTACACTTTTCCCCTGCTTTGTACCATTTCCCGATACCGCCGGTTTCGTCGACGCCGCCTTCTTACTTCCCTTTCCCGCCGCATTCACGCTCCTGTCCGGGGCCTTCGGCGCGGATCCGGCGCTGCCGGATGTCCGGATTACCCTGTCCTTCGGCTCCGTCTTCTCTTCCCGGACGGCCGCGGCGACCGGGTACGGTTCCCCGTACAGCAGCTCCCATGCGTCCTCCACGCTCTCCCTGCTCCCGGAAGCCAGTGTCCCAAGCGTCTCCCATACGTTCATCCAGGTTTCCGCCTGCTGCTCCCCGGACCTTACCGAGCGCAGCTCCGGCAGGCCGCTGTCGCGGACGACAAGCATCACCCTCCCGACGCCCGCCACACGCGACATCATGACGATGTTCCCGCTTGGCGCCAGGATGTCCTGCGCGGCCGACTGCATGTATTTGGCATCACCGTCGGCCTGTAACTGCCACAGCCATACGGCCTCATGCATCCGCTCATACTCCGCCGGCTTCCCGTGGTAATATGCCTTCAGCATCCGGTAGAGCAGCGGCATACCGGTATCATCCGCCCGCTGCTGCTCCATCATCACCTCCATGGGCGTCACCTGCTCCTCCTCTCGGAGCTCCCGCTTCAGGTCCTGGATCTCCGCCCGCGTCGCCTCAGGCGGCACCACGTCCGCGATCTCCGGCGGCAGCGTCAGCATCTCCGCCAGCTTCGTGTAACCATATACCCGGTACTGCTCCTGCAGCACGTCCGAATACCCGCCCTCCGAATACCGGTCGTTGATCGCCATGTACCTTGACACCACGTCCTTCGTCAGCTTGTACTCCGCCGCGGCAAAATCCGCCACGAACTTATAGCCGGACGCGGCCAGCACGTCCGAATCCCTCGCCACCTTCAGCAGGTACCCGATCCGCACAAACGACTCCGCTTCCCTCTGCAGCTCGTTCCCGAGCCTGTCCCGGAACTCCTCATAGGTTCCCTCATACTTTTTGACCACGTTATCCATCACTGCCTTCCGCTCCTTTCGCGTTATCCTCCTTATGCAGGCACCGCCAGCACCCGCTCCTCTTCAGCCTCTGTCTCTATCTCTGTCTTTTCCCCTGCGTCTTCCGCTTCCTCCGTCCCGGTCAGCCCGCATTTGAGCTTCGTGACATACACATCCAGCCACCGGCCCATGTTCTCCTTGTCCGGCTTCTTATCGTGCGCCCCGTACCATTGCATGAGCTTCAGGTCATCCGTCCTGATCTCCACGGTTATGTACGGGACATCCGGCGTCTTAACGCAACGGAGGAACAGGATTACCGATTCACCGTCATTGTGCTTTTCCAGGTAATTGTTCCCACCGACGCAGTGATGAAGGAGCCTGCCTTCCTTGACAATCTCCCCAGCGTCCCTGGCCGGCCGGATGATAAAGCCGCCATCCTCATAATAGAATTTCCTCCGGAGCCTCCGGTAATGTTTCCTGATCATAGGGAATTTCATCTGCACCTCCCGGATCCGCGCGTCCGCTTCCTTTTTGTTGAATTCCATCACCATGGCCTGATGCGCCGCGTCCAGGTCCTTCGGCATGAGATAGACCGTGTTGCCCAGGTCATATCCCAGTTCCTGCCTCATGCCCAGATAGTCGAAATACGTCTGCTTCACGCTCCGCAGCCTTGATACTGCATGGCTGCACCCGGTCCCATACCCGGCGCCGGCATACTTCCCGATGAGGTTCAAAAACGTCTGGACCCCCATATGCCCCAGTACCAGATCCAGCCTTGCCATCGTATCTATCCCGAGCTCCTCCAGGCACTCGATCTGTTCATCGCTCCACCTCTGCCCCATCTGCTTCTCTATCTTCATGACTTTCAGGATGCCCAAATCCCCCTGGTACCGGATTAACTGCCGTATGTGCTCCTTCCGGATTCCCAGAAAACTGTCCACACGGTCCGCGTGATCATTGGCCACAATGCCATACCTGCATTTCACCAGATTATCCACCACCTTGATCAGCCCCAATTTCACCAACATCTCGATCTGTGGCGTCTGCAGGTACCGCTCGGCATAATCCACCGGGTTAATGCAGCTGCCCTCCGCTGCCTCGTACTCCTTCATGGCGCTGTACTGTAGGATCGTTCCCTTCATGGCCTCCCATGTCTCCCGGAGGATCGGCGCCTCGTCGATGGAAATGTTCGCCATGCCGTAGAGGTTGCAGTCATCCCAGAAGTCCTTCCCGTTCCACGTGCTTTGCTTGTGGTAGTCCTTCTGGGGCTTCTTTCCCTCCTCGAAGTAGACCCTGGCGATCTCGGCCCCGCTGAGTTCCTCGCAGGCGTTCTCCATCACCGGCCCGTTGTCCCCTCCGACCAGCTCCATCCTGTATTCCTTCCAGACCGCAAAATACCGGAAGACCATGCCCGTCCCCTTGTACTTCTGGCCGATGAAGATGTGGGACGTCCGGCCGAAGGAGTCCTGCACCGTCCCCTGCGGCTTCCATTCCCCGCGCGCCCTGCACATCGGGCAGATCCCGAAGCCTCCCTGGCGCGGCTCGTCGATCATGCGCTGGAATTGGCTCTCGTAGCTGATCCCCGGCTTCCACCGGTACTCATCCACGCCCCCGCACTTCGAGCAGGCCACCCTGGCCCAGGATCCGCGCTTCTTGTAAAACAGATAATGTTTCTCCCGGAAGATCACCCGGTCCGCATAGTCCAGGATCTCCTGCTCGTCGATCTCCGGCGTGTTCTCCGCCCGCTCCTTCAGGGCCTGCTGCCGGCGTTCCCACCTCCGGTTCTCACTGGCGCGGCGCCTTGCGGTGGAGATGGTGTCGATCCGGTCATTGATCAGCTCATACCATGTCTCATCCCGCCACGGTTTCTCCTCGATCCCGGGGAAACTCCTGATCCGCTGGAGATCCTCGTCCGACCGGATCACGTTCTCCTTCTTAGCGTCATATTCCCGGCCGGCCTTGTCCCATACCGGATACTTTCTATCCCAGCTGCTCCCTGCAATCAGGCACATCGACCATTTCCCCGACTGCACAAAAAAGATCCCAAAGTCCTTCTTTGTGAGCACGATCCGCACCAGCGGCACGGCCAGTTCTTCCTTCCTGTTCCGGTACACCTCCGCAATGAGGTGCTTCTCGTGGCCGATGATCTTTACCTCCGTGGCCGCGATGTACTTTGCACCCCGTTTCCGGCTTGTCTTCCCGATACCAATATACGGGATTTTCTCAATCGTTTTCCTTTTCATCTTTTTCCACCCAGATAGTAGTTATTGATAATCTTCTTGGCCGTCCCCATCCCCGGGATGCCTACCGTGCACTTGCCGGCGGAAACACCCGCCGCCTTCAGTATCGCGGGATCCACCTTGTGCTGGTGCTGGAAGCCCCACTTCAGCAGCTCCGCGATGCAGCCTGCAAGGCTCTTCCCCTTCCGCCGGACCGCCACCGCCACCTCAGGGCTGTCAATACACTGGACCTTGATGTACTCCACCCAGTCCTCCATGATCTCCGCACAGTCAACGCCCTTCGCTTCGATCTCAATCTTCCCAATGGCCGCGGCCATGTCGTCGCACAGGTACAGCAACGCGCCTGCAGCAAACGCTTCCTCGTCATCCGCATCGATGCCGTTTTCCGCCGCCGGCACCCTAAGACCCTGCAGGTCACCTTCCCGCCTAAGGTTCACAGCCGTCTCATTGATTTCCTCCGCCGAATCAAACTCCCCAAACCGATCAAACATCCTTATCTCCTTTCCGCCCCAGAGCCCCCGGGACCGACAGCATCTCCGCATATGATATCGTCCGGACCGGCAGGGACCTCCATGCCCCTCCGGCCACCTCCACCAGGTTCGGATATTTCCGCACGATCCGGCACGGGATCGTACGCCGCCTTGACGGCCGCACATCCGCATCCGCCGAAGCAACCGGGTAATACACCCGGTCCCCCACGCGGAGCCTGTCCCTCAGCTGGATAATCTCGTCCATTTCTTCCCTGTCCACAAGTACCTCAATCTCAGTCATAGTTCCTCCTCGGTTGACAAAAGCCAGCCGCAAATGTTATAATGTCCTTACAATTCTTTCACTGTTCCATTTCCAGCCCATGCACCGGTGGCCGCCGGCGCATGGGCCAGACTTTACCCTGCCGGGATCCCCTCAGGGTCGTACAGCCTCTCGGCCTTCATCCAGTCAAGCATCTCCTTCGAGATCCCCCAGTCCGCGCGGAATTTCGCCTCCCGCTCCAGCGCCGCACCGCAGTCATCACACACCAGGCCCTCGCCCGGCCAAACCTCACCCTCCGATACGTCCAGGCTGCACCCGCACCTGGCGCACCTCCGGTAATCCGTCCGGATCCTCCTTGCGTAACCCACGTCCTTTCACCTCCTTCCTCCATCTTTCCCGCGCCGGCGCCGCCCGCCTTCGCGCAACGCCTTCTCGCGGCACCACGGGCATACGTACCCTCCGGCCGGGACCTGCGCGAGCCGCGACACGCCCCATGCCAGCCCGCACTGTACACAGACCTCCCGGCGCCCGCCAGCCATACCATCATTCTTTACACGCATTTCCCTTGAGCCCCGCGATCATTTCCTCGAAAGATACCACAGCTTTTTCCAGTTCGACATTTACTTCGAGCTTCAGCAAATCTCTGTCAGATCTCCCTGCGCTTATGTCGCTGACGTTAAACCTTGCTGATGCCAACCGGTGAAATTCCCGACTGGCCCGGATAAGCCTCGCGGCCAGCTCCTCATCCACTTCGATCCTTAACATCCTGATCCCCTCCTTACTGTATGATCCACACTTCCCTGACGCAGCTCCCCGCGCCGTCCGCGAAATGCCTGGCCTCCTCGTGGGAATCCATGTACACGTCGACCCTCGCGCCCTCGATCGCCGAGTCCGTATCCTCCGCGACGTATTCCCCGTAACCGTCTATGTACACCCTGCTGCCCAGCGGGATGACTTCCGGGTCCACCGCGATGGTCCGCCCTGCCTCCGGCATCACCCCGGACGCCGTCGGCCCGCCGGCCCACCGGCCACAGCATTTCCTGCAGTTACAGTACGCGGTCAGCGTCACCTCTCCCACGCACTCCCACGCCCCGTCCTGCTGCCTCGCAGCCGTTTCTTCCACTGGCGCCGTCCCATCCGGTTGTACCGGCGCAGCTCCGGCTTCCGGGAGCACTGCCCCGTCATCCGGCTGCACGTTATCCCGGATCACGACCGGTCCCTCAGGTACCTGCACCGCCTCGGCCGTCTCAGCCACCGTCTCCGCCATCGCCTCCCGCGGCCCGGCCAGCGCCATGACCACCGCGGTCAGCGCACCTATGACCGCCAGCGTCAGCAACACCCAGCCCAGCACCCCGGCCACTGCCAGGACCAGCCTCTCCCGCCGCCTGGCCTTCCTTCGCTCCTCAATAAGCCTGTCCACACCCACGTACTCATAGTTCCGGTCAAATAACCGCATCTTACTATCCTCCTGCATATAATTACCATGCTCTTGAAATTCACCTGTCCTTGGTCAGCACAACCTCAGTACCATGTCCCTGCTCGTCACCTGACCCCGCATCCGCCGTTCCATCCGTAATTACCGCATTCCCGCCACTTTCCAAAACAGGCCCATAATACCTTTCCGTGAACGCCTTCAATTCCTGCCTGTACCCATCATAGCTGATGGAATAATTCCCCAGGCTCCTCCTGGCGCTGGTCAGCGCCATAAGGATTATCGCCCGCATCATCGTCCCCTTATAAATGCCTGAGAATTTCACACCGCCCCGCAGAATCATCTGACTGAGCGTACCAAGTAACTCCTCTGCATCATCCGGACTCATTTCGCCATATTCCTCGATATAGGAATTGATGAGTTTTGCGTCTCTACGAAGGATAGCAACAGCAGTCTTTCTTGTTTCGGAATCCTCCCGGAGCGTTCTTTCATCATCCGTATCCTGTACAAGTTTTACAAACGCCCGCTCACCCAAGTTCGAAAGCAGGACTTCCTTGAATTCCTCGATACTGTCAGTTGCTTCCAGTTTCCCTTCCTGATCAGCATTGGTAATCAGTAATGCATACCTTTTTCCCATCTTTATCCCATCTCCTTCCCGACGCCTCACGCCTGCTGCCGCTTATACCCCGCCGCCTTCATAAGCCGCTCCTGGATCACCTCGGAGACCTTTTTCCTCTCCTCAGGTGACAACTGCTCCAGCAGGACCTCCCGGCCGCCGATCTCCACATAATTAATGATCCTGTATCCTTCCATAGCGCCCTCCCGCTTCCATTCGTTTCAGACTATGCCGGAACGCTTGGACACCTTGCCCGGTTTCTTCATCCCTGCTTCATCTCCAACCCGGCCAGCCGCTGCCCAGTCTCCACTCCGGCGATAAACGTCTGCGCGAGCGCTATCAGAGTCCCCGTATCTTCCTTATTCACTGACGCAGTCGTCAGTATCCTCACAACCTCTTCGCGCGTCATGCGCGGATCTGACGCTCCCTCCTTTGATTCCTTCATCGATCATCACCCCCTTTTTGTTTCTGTAAATGCGTTTCTTTAGTTATCATGCCACCATTATAAGTGGCTAAGTGTCTATTGTCAATAGTTTTTTTGTTGCAAAATAACTTTTTGTGTACTATGCCACTTTTTCTATTGACGTATTGAAACTATTCTTGTATAATCAATGCTAAGAAAGCGAGGTGATTGTTTTTGAAAGACCGAATAAAAAAGATCCGGCGAGAGTCTGATCTGACACAACAAGAATTTGCTGACCGCCTGAAAATAGGTAGAAATAATATTGCTGGCTATGAAACAGGAAAACGCTCCCCCAGCGATGCAGTCATATCTTTGATTTGCAGGGAGTTTAATGTAAACGAATCCTGGCTGCGAACCGGCGAGGGTGAGGTGTTCGCCCCGGCCCCTAACACGGAGATGGAGATGCTGGCTAAGAAATACCATCTGAACGACGACATGTGCCTACTGGTTGAGCGGATCGTTTCCTTAAAGCCTGAGCTTCAGACCGCTGTCCTTGATTTCATCATGGATACGGCCACGATCCTGATGAACCGGCGGACGGCCGCCTCGGTTGCACCGGCCCAACAGGAGATCGACATCGACGCCGCCGTAGCAGAATATCGCCACCAGCTGGAATTAGAAGCAAGACAGGCGGCCGGATCCGCAGTTTCCGGGGATACTGTTACAAAAAAAGGGGCTTGATCCATTAACTCATTTTATGGAGATACGGATGAAAAGAATTGCTATAATCCTCCTGTTTGTTTTTGCTTTTTTTCTCCCTATAATTGCATATGCCCATCCGGGTGACACAGATGAAAATGGCGGGCATTACGACCATTCTACCGGAGAATATCATTATCATCACGGATATCCCGCCCATCAACATCCAAATGGCATATGCCCATACGATTATGACGACAGAACTGGCGAAAACTCGGGAAGCCATTCATCTTCCAGCTCTACAATGCAAAAAGCAGGCTTTGCTTTTCCTACACCTTCCATTATGATATGTGGAGGCTTAGGGATTCTGGTGATAGTAGCAACATTAATCATCTTTCATTTAAAAGCAAATATATATGACAGCGAGTATCATCAAAAAGAATTGGATAAAGAGATATCTTCTTTGCGAAAAGAACTAAAGAACACACAGGCACTATATAACCAGGCCAAAAGTGAATCCGATACCCTTCACGGTTATATTTCTGATCTGGAGGAACATATTAAACAAATGCCCTTTGGACAGCTTGGTGCTATAAGCGAAGACGTCTCGTCCCTTACTACGGGTGACATATTTAAACTGGCTGGTGTTCCGAACGGAGTTACCTTCGATAATGACTATTTGCCACACTATTACTCGATTCCATCCGTAGAAAGAAATATGCATGTGTACATTTGCAAAGCTGGGGCATGTTATCATCGCCAACTCGGCTGTTGTGGAGCAAATAGAGAGATTCATTTATTTATTGCAGCTGAAAACTACCGACCATGTAAACACTGTATACCTGACGTAGCATTAGACTATAAAATACCTGATTGGTATTATAGGTACCTGCAATTAATTGCAGTTGCTCAACGCCAGAATCAGGCCGCCGGATCTGCAGCTTTACCCACTTCCGCAGACAGAAGAGAAGCATGATCCATTAGTGGAGAATGGATGTCCTTATTCAAGAACCCTTTAATAGTACCCATTCGCTTATTATTGTATTAAGAGAATTCGCAATTTTTTTTAATAAGGGAGGTCCTTATGCCGGAGATCAGCAGATTTTACGGAATCGTAATTAAGATGATTTTCAACGATAATGACAAGCATCATAAGCCCCATGTCCATGTCTATTATGGGGATTGCGAAGCGAGTATCGCATTGGATGGGGAAGTACTGGAAGGCCGTATACCCCTTAAGCAGTACCGGATGGTTTCCGGCTGGATGGCCGTCCATGAAGACGAACTTTACGCTGCCTGGAACAAGGCTGTGAAAAACGAACATTTTGACAAAATCCCTCCGCTGTAAGCGGATGCTTCCAGAAAGGAGATTTCCCATGTTTATATCTAACGGAATGGTATACGGCGGAAAGCCTGATGTCCCTGTGCGGATCGCATCCGTGCAGATCCTGGACGACATGATGATGATCCTCACATTTACTACCGGGGAGCGCAGGATATTCGACGCCACAACCCTCTGCGGGCCGGCGTATGAACCGCTGCAGGATCCTGCCGTGTTCCGGGCGGCCTGTCTCGATCACGGCATGGTCACATGGCAGGACGGGGAGATTGATTGTGCGCCGGAATATATGTATGACCACAGTTTTGAGTATTCTGCTGGTGAGATGGCTATCTCTCTCTCAGAAGAACAAATTGCCGAAATCGAAGCTGCAAAAAAAATGCCCATCGTGTATGACGAGGATTCTCCGGAGCTGACGCCTGCAATGGAAAAGGCTTTCCTATTAGCGGCAAGGAACCGGAATAGATACAAAAAGGAAGTATCTTAAATTATGAAAGATAGAATTAGAGAGATAAGGAAAACCCTTAACTTGACACAGCAAGAATTTGCAGATCGGCTTGGCATTAAACGTGGTGGGATTGCAAATTATGAAATTGGAAGAAATGACCCTTCAGATTCCGTTATCTCGTTGATATGTAGAGAATTTAATGTAAATGAATCCTGGCTGAGAACCGGGGAGGGCGAGATGCTGAATGCCCCCTCGAATGCACCAATGGATATCCGGATGAGCGCAGTAAAAGAAAGAATCATCGGCGCGGTCACGATCATGAGTGAGGACGATGCAGAAAATATCTGGCAGCTGATCCAGTCCGCTTTTGCTCTTAAGAATGTCCCTGTTACCGAGCCGGACGAATGGGATCAGCAGATGCTCCGTGAAATCGAATCCGATCCGGACTGCCATGAGTTCGTCCCCGCCAGCCAGGCCATGAAGGAACTGGGACTGTAAGAGTAAGATGAACGGTTCTACAGAGCAACATAATCGCCGAAAAAAGAGAATACTTGACGATTTTGTATTTTTTACAAAAGAATCTTGCCTTTATTGGTGTTAATGTGATATAATACTTCACATAAAATACGTAAAGGAGTGATTCTCTTGTTCGACAAGGAGCTTTTTGACCGCAATTTTTCATTTGAATTCAAATTCAATGTAGCCAGGAATATCCGTACTGCCGTACAGGCCTACGACGAATTCATGGCGAAGAACCGGTCATTTTTGAAGGATGCGCAGGATCTCCACGGAAGAATCCTGGCGTATGCGGTTGGCAGACAGTTCCTCCTGGCTTCCGCTGAATCAGCTCCTTCTTACCTGGTCTCCCAGGAAGAAGTAAATGCCTTTAGGGCAAAGGCTGTTTTCCTGCACACCGACGACTATGTGACAAATGTCTGCCGTACCGCCAAGGCCGGACTGCTTCCGTGCAGGGCCGGCTATAAACTCCGGCTGGCAGAAGGAAACCGGGAATATGATGCACAGATGGAATTCTTTCAAGATCCCATTTCCCGGCAGCTGCTTCCTGCCATGCCTAAGAAATATGCCATCATCGGCTACCGTTATGAAGATGGTATTATCCGGCATTTGACCCTGCTGGTGCCCGACTGGCGCTTTGAGAATGTGATTTACAGTGAATCTCTAATCGGAACGATCCAGGACACTTACCGCTACATCCCGACAGAAATAGTAGAAGAAGATGTCGCGAAGCTGAGAGAAGATATTCGTAAGATCATTGATTAATTTATACTTAGGTGGTGGAGATATGTTAACTCAGAAAGATATCATCCCTTACAGGATCAGTCAGGCCCGTCTGTCACGCGGCCTGTCCATGAATGAACTGGCCGAACTGGTTGATGTATCAAAACAGGCCATTTCACAATTTGAAACCGGGAAGACCTATCCGCTCGACGGTACCCTGAACAGGATCGCGGCCGCCCTGCACTATTCTCCTGACTTTTTCAGGAAACCAGTCCATCCCAGTGCTTCCATGACCCGAAGCGTATTCTACCGCAGCAACAAGACGGCCCGGCAGAAGGACCTGAAGGCCGCGGAGGCAAAGATCGAGCTCCTTCGGGATATTAATGAATTCCTGTCCGAGTACATTGACTTCCCTCCCGTTAATCTTCCGGATGTCGATTACCGCTATAACCCTTCGGATGTGATCAGCAGCGAGGAAATCGAATTCTTCGCCTGCACCCTGCGGGACTACTGGAAACTCGGACGCGGCCCGATCAATAATCTGATGAATGTCGTGCAGCGTAACGGTATCGTCGTTTCCACGACACATTTCAGTCTTGTCAAGCTGGATGGACTGTCAGAATGGTATAACGATACTCCCTACATTTTCATGAGCCGTGACAAGGATACCAACTGCCGGGTACGCTTCGGCATTGCCCACGAGCTGGGGCATCTGCTGATGCACGCAGGATCCGTCCCTCCGGACGACATTACAGATGGTACTGTCCATAAAAAACTGGAAGATGAGGCGAACCGTTTCGCATCCGCCTTCCTTCTCCCCAGAGAGTCCTTCAGCAGGGATGTTCTTAATTCCAGTATCGACCATTTTATACAGCTGAAGGCCAAATGGAAGGTATCCATATCAGCCATGATCTTCCGATGTGAAGAACTGGGGATCCTGAGTGAGAACCAGATAAAATACCTTAAGAACCAGATGACTCAACGCAACGCCTGGCGTCATGAGCCTCTCGATAGCGAAATGCCTGTGGAACGCCCGTTTGCCCATAAGCAGGCCGTCACCCTCCTGCTCGACAACAACATTATACAGGCGTCTGACTTTGTGAATGCAATCGGCTGTATGCCTGACGAGTTGGAAGAATACTGCTGCCTGCCCAAAGGAATGCTTTCACCGCATGGCAGTGCCCAGATCGTCCAGCTGCGGCCAAGGTAGACACTTTCTATATTAATTTCAAAGAGCAAATCCGCCCGACGTTACCGGCGCCAGGCGGATTGCACAGATACTATTGCGGACCAGATGTCCGTATAATACCGCTCCATCTGTATTATACCATCGGACACCTGATCCTGCAAGAGGTGTATTTTTTATACCCTGAAATCATACTTTTCAGAAAAGGGAGATGGTATTATGGCAGAAACAAACACGTTGGAGATCGGCGCGGCCTACGTCCGCGTCAGCACCGACGACCAGACGGAGCTGTCGCCGGACGCGCAGATCCGGCTGATTCTGGAAGCTGCGAAGTCGGACGGCTTCGTGATCCCGAAGGACTACATATTCATCGAGAGCCGCGGTATCTCCGGCCGGAAGGCGGACAACCGTCCGGCGTTCCAGCGGATGATCGCCACAGCGAAGTCCCAGACTCCGGCGCCGTTCAAGCGGCTCTATCTGTGGAAGTTCTCCCGTTTCGCCCGCAACCAGGACGAAAGCACCTTCTACAAGAGCATCCTCCGGAAGAAATGCGGCGTGGAGATCAAAAGCGTCTCCGAACCCATCGCGGAAGGCATGTTCGGCCGCCTGATCGAGTCCATCATCGAGTGGTTCGACGAATACTATTCCTATAACCTGTCCGGCGAGGTGAAGCGCGGCATGCAAGAGAAGGCGCTGCGCAACGGCTACCAGCTTGTCCCGCCCCTGGGATACAACGCCGTCGGGGAAGGAAAGCCGTTCGTGATCGATGACGACAAGTACCGGATCGTCGAATACATCTTCCACGCCTATCATGACGGCCTGGACATGACCGCCATCAGCCGGGAATGCAACCGCCGCGGCTGGCTGACCCGGCGCGGCAATCCGTTTGAGCGCAGGACCGTCCTGCGGATCCTGCAGAACCGTTTCTACGCAGGTACCGTGGAATGGAATGGATACACATTCGACGGCTCCCATGAATGCCGGCCATCCGTCACGGAGGTCTTCGACGCCTGTCAGGAGCGTATGTCGCGGGAATACCGGCCGGCACAGCGCCGGGAAGTATCCTCCTGCAGACACTGGCTCTCCGGCCTGCTGCGCTGCTCCATCTGCGGCGCGTCCCTGTCCATCCACAGGGACAAAAACATCCAGCGCACCCGCGTGTTCCAGTGCTGGAAGTACATGAAAGGGTTCCACAGAGGATCCTCCAGCATAACCGAGAAATACGCCGTGTCTGCGGTCATGAATTCCCTGGAGGAGATCATCGGCACTGGTGTGATCGAATTTGACCACACGGAGAAACGCAGCGACGAAATGCACACGGAAGAACAGATCCTCAAAGACGCCCTGTCGCGTCTGGAGATCAAGGAATCCCGGATCCGGGACGCCTATGAGAATGGGATCGATACCCTGGAAGAATACAGGGCCAACAAGGAGCGCCTCGCCAATGAACGCGAGAACCTCTTACGGGAATATGACAGCCTGAAGGAGCGTTACCAGGCCGAGGACGACACCCCTCCGGTGGAGGAGGTCCTCGCCCGGATCAAGAATGTTTACGACCTTATTTGCAACCCGGATGTAGGGGACGATGTGAAGGGTGTGGCGATCCGCAGTGTCCTGAAGGAAATCATCTGGGACCGGTCCAGGAAGGAATTTACCTTCCATTATTACGCATAGGAAGGCGAGAAAGCGCAGAAATACGTACTTTTCTAATGTCGCCTGTTTTTGCACTACGGCCCGCCATACTGGCTGGCAATAAACTGCGCCAGCTGCGGATTCGGCGTCGTGATCTTCACCGGGTACTGTAAGCGTTTCTCATATCTCCACATATGCTAGCGTCCTCCTTCCCAAGGCCACGGTCCCTGAATCCAGTTCCAGCAGCCGCTGGCCGAATTTACTTTGTCCACCATCAGCGGGCCGCAGGCAGACTGATAGGCGTCCATCGCCTCGCGACGCGCACGCGCCATTGCCTGATAGTAGGCGAAAGCCTGCCGGTCGCAGGGATGGGTGTCCAGATACAGAAGCACGTCATCCATCGCGAAGCTGGCCTGATCGATTATATTCAAAAGCTGTGGGCAATTCTCTTTCATGCGGCGCACCTCCCCATGACAAACGGAAGGTCCAGCTCCGGGAAAATGGTTCCGCGGTCCAGGGCCTGTTCCATGATGTAAGTCTGGCCCCATTGCTGTGGGGGCACGTATCCCATGCCGATCGAGATCTGCATGCTGCCGGGAATGATGTTCGGACAGCTGATCGCGGACGGCGACGGGATTGTTAAGGAACTATCCATAAAACGGTTTCTCCTCTCATTCATTGTCTGATAATAGTAGTCTATGTAGGGGCACGCATTTCGTGAATTCCCCCAAAAAAGAGGAGACATCGCTGTCTCCTCTTCCGCTGTTGTCCTGTCAGTTTTCCTCTCCGTTCCCGAAGCCGGCATCCGGCCGCAGCCGCATCAGCTTATCATAGCAGTAGCGGATAATATCCCGCCGGCGGATGATGCCGATAAAGCTCTTCTGGTCGTCGACCACCGGCACAAAGTTCTGATTCAGCGCCTTCTCGATCAGATCCTCCATACTCGCGTCCACATGAACAGGCTGATAATCCATCCGGCGCGGGATCGTACCGACACGGATGTGCTCCGCATTCTTCAGATTCAGATTATACTGATTCTTGATGCCCCAGAGCATGTCCCCCTCGGTGATCGACCCCACATAACCGCCCTGTCTGTTTAAAACCGGAACTGCGGTAAACTTGCGGTTCTCCATTTTCTCCAGAGCCTGCCGTACAGTCTCATCATCAAAAATAAAGGCCACTTCGCTCTTCGGTGTCAGAAAAAAAAGAATATTCATTATGTACCCCCAATGCCAGCTTTTCTTATGTAATAACCATAGCATATGTCTCTGAATGGGGTGTGAACGATTTCTTATTTTTTTATTAAGGACTGGAAAAGGCAGGTTCCCACGGCGCTTCTGCCGCAAAAACCTGCCTGCTGTCTGTCCCAGGCAAACTGCTTCCGTATCACTGTCAGTGAAAAAGTGCTTGCGACGGCCGGTATCCGATAATCATTCAAAGTAATCCAACGGATCCAGCGTTTCTTCTCCATGACGCAGTTCAAAATATACATTGCTGCCCTCGATGGAATAATACTTCGTAGGCTCTGCCACATACCCCAGGATCTGCCCCGCCTCCAGATATTCATTTTCCACAACCGGAATTTCCTTCAGCTGTCCACAGACAGCCACATAGTCATTACCCAGATCGAGTTTTACGAAGTTCCCGATTTCTTCATTGACGCCAACTTCCAGAACACGGGCATTGGCAGGCGCCGTGACCGGGTCGCTGACTTCGCCCTGAATGATCACGGCCGGGTTACACTGGTATTGCGCAAGTGTCGGAAAATAAATCGTGGAATCCATGCTGTAATTCAACAGAATGTTCCCGCGGATGGGCCATGACATACGGCTGACGTCGGAAAAATCAAGTACCAACGGCGTGGCGGCCTCAATGCCGGTTCCCGCCGGGGCAGCCTTATTCTCTGCAACAGCCTTTGTTTCTTCCACGGACACATAGGCGCGGGTCTCCCGGCCGGCGTACTCTGTCTGCTGTTCCGACGGAGCGATGAATTCAGACGGAAGTTTCTCCTGCGCGTCAGCAGTTCCGGCCACCTGCGTACCGGATATGCCCTGCGTCTCTTCCGCAATCAGGGAGCCGGAATTTTCCATCCGAATGTACGGATTCTCCTCCCCCGGCAGACGACCTCTCTGGATGGTGACGACGCCTGCCGCGGCAACGATAGTCAGCAGACCCAGCACCAGCATGACAAGAAACAGCTTGTCTTTGAATAACTGATTGAATTTCGCTTTCATTGTTATCACCTCGATAGTAGTTTTTCCAGAGGTGATCATGTTATTCATACGTTGTAAAATATTTTCACTCCGCTTCTTCGACTGTAATACCGTGATAATAATAATGCAAAATTTCCTCAGCGCTTTGTCCGTCCAGCGCCAGACGATTAGCGCCGTACTGGCTTAGCCCCAGTCCGTGTCCCTGCCCCTGGCAAACTGCCCGGATACGGCCCGAATATTCATTCAGTGTAAATGCTGACGATGGAAGCGACAACATTTCCCGCACCTCATCGCCGGTATAACTGTGGCTGCCGATCTGGTATTCGGTCACATAACCGGACACGTCGCGTGAAATTAACTGCAGCGTGTCTGCAAGCTGATCGGAATCAGTGCTGAAACCTATACTGTAACCCTTGCTATTCGAATAAGAGGTTACAAGTGTGGCAAATTCTTCCTCCGTCCATTCATTTACAGTCAGAAAGCTCTCCGCCTCCAGATCTGCGCTGCTGTCAACCGCCTGCAGATATGGGCAGGCGGAATCGCCTTGCCGCGTTCTCCCCGCGCTGACCGCATGATAAAGCGGTTCGATCAGCTTTCCGTCACAACAGATCACCAGCCGGGCCGTTTTTTCTACAGCCTGTCTCGCTTTTTCATAATATTCCGCCAGATGCCTCTCATCCCACAGGGTCTCATTCATTCCATCCTCTGTAAGTCTGTTCCGGTTCCCTTCCGCCCATTCTTCCGTCCTCCCATAGGAGCCCTCATCCAGTTCCGACGCAGTGATCTCCTTTCTTCCGTCCATCTGCCGGTAAAGCCAGGTACGCGCCACGATCGCCTGGGCCTTCAGCGCCTCTGGTTCATATTCCATTGGAATCTGCCGCGCCACAACGCCTATCAGATATTCTTCTGCATCCACATATCCGCCTATGGCTGACACCCCCGCCAACTGATTGGAAAATGCAGGGTCCTCCGCCTCACTCATGCCGTCAAGATAAATACGCCGCCCGCCAGACGCTGTCTCCTGCGATACGAAACCACGCGCCGTTCCGCTCCACGCCAGTGTAACCGTATAAGGCAGCAGAAACGCCGTACACAGAATAGCAATCCAGCGCCAAACAAGACTTCGAAATCTTCGTTTCAATCCTCCGGACATCAAAACCCCCCTCCGCAGCCCGTTTGACACAGTCTATGAAGGGGGGTATGTTCTTATGAACGCATTTCAATTCATACGTATTCTCTTAACTGCCCTGTGCAGGAAGCCGTCGCCACCTACAGATCAGACAGAAATCCCATTCGGTCTTACAATTCGACCGTAATCTTATCCAGATGCCAGATATCCTTTACGTACTCCTCGATGGTGCGGTCGGAGGAGAACTTGCCGGAGTGGGCCACGTTCAGGATCGCCGCCTTCGTCCACCACTCGCGGTTGCGGTACGCCTGGTCAATCCGGTGCTGGGCGTCCGCGTAGGACCAGAAGTCCTTCAGGATAAAATACGTATCCGCACGGTCGCTGGATTTGGTGTTTAAGAGCGAATCGTAAATATCCCGGAACAGCTCCGGATTCTGCGGCGAGAAATAACCGTTGATCAGCTGCATCAGGATATGACGTATCGTACTGTCATTGTTGAAGATATCCATCGGATTGTATCCGCCGTATTTCTCGTAATTGATCACCTCGTCAGCCGACATACCGAAAATAAACGCGTTCTCGATGCCGACTTCCTCGACGATCTCCACGTTCGCGCCGTCCATGGTTCCCAGGGTCAGGGCGCCGTTTAACATGAACTTCATGTTGCCGGTACCGGAAGCTTCCTTGCTGGCTGTGGAGATCTGCTCGCTGACGTCCGCCGCCGCGAAAATGATCTCCGCGTTGCTGACACGGTACTCCTCGATGAAGACGACCTTGATCTTGCCGTGGATCGACCAGTCGTTATTAATCACATCGGCCACCGCGTTGATCAGCTTGATCGTGAGTTTCGCCCGCTTATAGCCGGATGCCGCCTTGGCGCCGAAGATAAACGTCCTCGGAACCATATCCAGATTCGGATCTTCCTTCAGCCTGCTGTACAGGTACATCACATGAAGGATGTTAAGGAGCTGCCTCTTATACTCATGGAGACGCTTCACCTGCACGTCGAAGATAGAGTTGGGATCCACGTCGATACCGTTATTCTCCTTAATATACTTCGCCAGACGGAGTTTGTTCTGATACTTGATCTCGTTGAATTCCTTCTGGGCCTGCGGATCCTCGGCGAATTTCGCCAGCCCCTCGATCTTCGGCAGATCCGTGATCCAGGCGTCGGTCCCGATCTTAGCGGTGACCCACTTGGCCAGCAGCGGATTGCCGTGAAGCAGGAAACGCCTCTGGGTGATGCCGTTGGTCTTATTGTTGAACTTCCACGGGGTCATCTCGTAGAAATCCTTCAGTTCCTGATTCTTCAGGATCTCGGTATGAAGCTTCGCCACGCCGTTAACCGAGAAGCTGCCGGCGATAGCCATATAGGCCATGCGCACCTGGCCGTTATACAGGATCGCCATATTCGCGACCTTGCTCTCATTGCCCGGATACATCCGGCGGATCTGCTCTACGAAACGGCGGTTGATCTCATCCACGATCTGATAGACACGCGGAAGCAGTCGCTTGAACAGATCGATGGGCCACTTCTCCAGGGCCTCGCTCATGATCGTGTGGTTGGTGTAGGCGCAGGTCTTGGTCGTGACCTCCCAGGCCTCGTCCCAGGTCAGACCTTCCTCGTCGATCAGGATACGCATCAGCTCCGGCACCGCCACCGTCGGATGGGTGTCGTTCAGCTGGAAGGAATTCTTCTCATGGAAGCGGCGCATATCGCCGTGGTGCATCTTGTACTTTTTCACCGCCCTCTGGACGCTGGCAGAAATGAAGAAATACTGCTGTTTTAAGCGCAGCTCCTTGCCCGCAATGTGATTGTCGTTGGGATAGAGGACCTCGCAGATGTTCTTGGCCAGGTTCTCCTGCTCCACCGCCTTCTGGTAGTCGCCCTTGTCGAAGGAATCCAGATTGAACAGGTTGATCGGCTGGGCGTCCCAGATCCGCAGGGTGTTCACCACATTGTTGCCGTAGCCTACGATGGGCAGATCGTAGGGAACCGCCATGACCGACTGGTAACCTCTCTGAATGAAATGCTGGCGTCCGCCCTCCCAGACCTCTTCTACATAGCCGCCGAACTTGACCTCGGTGGAATACTCGGAGCGGCGCACCTCGAAGGGGTTGCCGTCCGCCAGCCACTCGTCAGGCACCTCCACCTGGTAGCCGTTCTCGATCTTCTGACGGAACATGCCGTAGCGGTAGCGAATGCCGCAGCCGTAGGCCGGATAGCCAAGCGTCGCCAGGGAATCCAGAAAACACGCCGCCAGACGGCCGAGACCGCCGTTTCCGAGCGCCGCGTCCGGCTCCTGATCCTCGATCACATTCAGATCAAGACCCATTTCCTCAAGCGCCTCTTTGATCTCATCGTAAGCCATCAGGTTGATCATATTGTTGCCCAGGGCGCGGCCCATCAGAAATTCCATGGACATATAGTAAACCAGCTTCGCGTCCTGCTTGTCGTACTGCTTGTGGGTGGCGATCCACTCGTCCACGATGATATCCTTCACCGCGTAGGCCACCGCCTGGAAAATCTCCTGCGGCGTAGCGTCCTCCAGTTTCTTGCGGTACTTGCTCTTCAGAGCATAGATCATCGCCTGCTTAAACTCTTCCTTATCAAATTTTGTGTTCATACCTGTTGAACCTCTCCTCTGCCAATAATGATGCAATGTCAGTAGTTTTCTCGGTCACTTCTCCATCTCATATCCGGGCGGCGTCTCCGCCGCCGGAGCCCCGGGATTTCCATTGCTCAGTTCTTCTTCACTCCAAGCGTAACCTGCTCGCCGTTGATATTCCATTCCTTCGTATATCCGTCCGTCTGACCGGACACGATCTCTTCCGCCAGCACTTCCGACTTGATCTCGTCCGCGTGGCCTGTGAATATCTTTGAAATGTTCTCATTGCCCTGCTCATAGACCGTGATGTGGTCCATGACCTCGAAGCCGGCTTCCTTGCGCATGGTCTGGATCTTGCTGACCAGCTCGCGCACGAAGCCCTCTTCCACCAGCTCCGGCGTCAGGTTGGCGTCCAGAACCACGGTGACCGCGCTGTCCGCCTCGGTCACATAACCGGGCTTCTGGGACATGTCGATCAGCAGATCTTCTTCCGCCAGAACCACCGGGCCATTGCCGAAATCGAAAGTCAGCGCGCCGGTGCCCTTAAGCGTATCCATGGCTTCGTTGCCGTCCACCTCGGAAAGCGCCTTGCGGATATTTCCAAGCTGTTTGCCGTACTTCGGACCCACCGTCTTAAGCTGCGGTTTGAACGTGTAGGTTGTAAACTCACGCACATCGTCGGTGAACACCGCCTTCTTCACGTTCAGCTCATCCTCGATGATCTCCACATAAAAATCAGAAAGGGCGTGGTCCGCCTTCACGAACATCTGTGCAAGCGGCTGGCGGTTCTTTAGGTTGGCCGTGTTGCGGGCCGCGCGGCCCATGACGACCACATGAAGCACCTCCGCCATGTCGGCCTCCAGCTGCTGATCGATATGGCTCTCCTCCACCGCCGGGAAGTCGCACAGGTGAATGCTCTCCGGCGCGTTCGGATCGATGCTTCTCACCAGGTTCTGGTAAATGGCCTCGGTCATGAACGGGATCATCGGCGCCGCTGCCTTGCTGACGGTCACCAGAGCCGTGTACAGGGTCATATAGGCGTTGATCTTATCCTGCTCCATGCCCTTGGCCCAGAAGCGCTCGCGGCTGCGGCGGACATACCAGTTGCTCAGATCGTCCACAAAGTCCTCCAGGGCTCTCGCCGCCTCCGGCACCCGGTACTGGTCCAGATTCTCATCCACATCCTTTACCATTGTATTCATGCGGGAAAGGATCCATCTGTCCATGACAGGCAGTTTCTCATAATCCAGCGTATATTTCGTCGCGTCAAATTCGTCAATGTTCGCGTACAGCACGAAGAAGGCATAGGTATTCCAAAGGGTTCCCATGAACTTGCGCTGGCCCTCAGTCACGGCCTTGCCGGAGAAACGCTTGGGCAGCCACGGAGCGCCGCTGGTATAGAAATACCACCGGATCGCGTCGGCGCCGTAAGTATCCAGAGCGTCGAACGGGTCCACGGCGTTGCCCTTGGACTTGCTCATCTTCTGGCCGTTCTCGTCCTGCACATGCCCCAGGACGATGACATTTTCATAGGGGGACTTATTAAACAGCAGGGTAGACTCGGCCATCAGGGAGTGGAACCACCCTCTCGTCTGGTCCACGGCCTCGGAAATGAACTGGGCCGGGAACTGCTGCTCGAAAAGTTCCTTGTTCTCAAAGGGATAATGGTGTTGGGCGAAGGGCATGGCGCCGGAATCGAACCAGCAGTCGATGACCTCCGGCACCCGGTGCATGGTCCCGCCGCACTTGGGGCAGGGGAAGGTCACTTCGTCGATATAGGGACGGTGAAGTTCTACCTTCGCCGCGTTTGGATCGCCACTCAGTTCCGCCAGCTCCTGCCGGCTTCCCACGCTGTGCTGATAGCCGCACTCGCACTCCCAGATATTAAGCGGCGTGCCCCAGTAGCGGTTGCGGGAAATGGCCCAGTCCTGGATGTTCTCCAGCCAGTTGCCGAAACGGCCCTTGCCGATGGAATCCGGTATCCAGTTGACCGTGTTGTTGTTGCGGATCAGGTCGTCGCGGACCGCGGTCTCCCTGATGTACCAGGACTCGCGGGCGTAGTAGATCAGCGGCGTGTCGCATCTCCAGCAGTGGGGATAGCTGTGCTCGAATTTGGGCGCGTCGAAGAGAAGACCCTTGGCGTCCAGATCCCGCAGGACCATGGGGTCGGCTTTCTTCACGAATACGCCCGCGTAGGGGGTCTCCGCCGTCATCTCGCCCTTGCCGTCCACCAACTGGACGAAGGGCAGGTCGTAGACGCGGCCCACCTTGGCGTCGTCCTCACCGAAGGCCGGGGCGATATGGACCACGCCGGTACCGTCGGTCAGCGTGACATAGGAGTCGCAGACCACGTAGAACGCCTTCTTGTTCTGCTTTCTGCATGTCTCCACCGCGCAGTCGAAGAGAGGCTCGTATTCTTTGAATTCCAGATCCTTTCCGGTATAAGTCTCAAGGACCTCGTAGGCGGGACCGGCAGCGTAGGATTCGGCAGCGGAACCATCGCCTGCCTTGCCGGCCGCGGCCTTCCCGGAAACAGCCCCGGTCTCCTTTCCGGAGGCAGCTTCCTCTTCACCGCCTGTTGCCTTCCCGGCCAGCTTCCCGAGAACCGTGTCCAGAAGGGCCTGGGCCATATAATAAGTATAGCCGTCGGCGGCCTTCACTTTGGCGTAGGTCTCCACCGGGTTCACGCACAGTGCCACATTGCTGGGCAGGGTCCATGGCGTGGTCGTCCACGCCAGGATATACGCGTCCTCGCCCTTCACCTTGAAGCGGGCGATGGCGGAACGCTCCTTGATATCCTTATAACCCTGGGCTACCTCCGCCGTGGAAAGCGGGGTGCCGCAGCGCGGGCAGTAAGGCACGATCTTAAAGCCCTTGTACAGAAGGCCCTTGTCCCAGATGGTCCTGAGGGCCCACCACTCAGACTCGATGTAGTCGTCATGATAGGTGACGTAAGGATTGTCCATGTCCGCCCAGAAGCCGACGGTGCCGGAGAAATCCTCCCACATGCCCTTGTATTTCCAGACGCTCTCCTTACATTTGTCAATGAACGGCTCAAGGCCGTATTCCTCGATCTGATCCTTTCCGTTAAGCCCTAAGAGCTTCTCCACCTCGATCTCCACCGGGAGTCCGTGGGTGTCCCAGCCGGCCTTGCGGGGAACCATGTAGCCCTTCATAGTCCGGTAGCGGGGGATCATATCCTTGATCACACGGGTCTCCACATGGCCGATGTGGGGCTTGCCGTTGGCCGTAGGCGGCCCGTCATAGAAGGTGTAAGTCGGACAGCCCTCCCGCACCTTCATGCTCTTCTCGAAGATGTCCTGATCCTTCCAGAACTTCTCCACTTCCTTCTCTCTCTCCACAAATTTCAGATCCGTGGAGACTTTCGCATACTTTGGCATCTCTCAACCTCCAAACTGGTAACTGTGCGGCTCATGTCTGCTTTCCCCGACACCGAAGCTAAACATCCCGTGGATGATCTTCCGGTTCTCCGGAGCCGAAGCCGTTTCAGACAATGAATAAATGAAGCCTTCATCCCCGGAAATGAGGACGAAGGCCGAAATGTACTTCGTTGTACCACCTATTACCATACTGACATATGCTTCCATATAACGGTGGAAACCGGCGGGACCTACTGGGAATCCGCCGCGCCTTTCCGGCTGCGGCTACCTCTTCAGCCTGCGACTCGGGAGTGATTTTCGCCTTCTGTGCTACTGATACCGGCCTCGCACCGCCGCCGGCTCGCTGGAATGTTCCCACAGGGCTACTGTCTCCGTCTTCGTCTTTCGGGCATTTAACATTGTCTTACCCATTATAGACAGAAGAGGGTCTCTTGTCAAGAAAAAATTCTTGGAAATGGGGCCGCCGGACAGGCCCGGCGCTCACGCCAGCAGCTTCTCAATCTTCGCCCGCACCGCTCCGATCACCGGCCCCAGAAAAAACGCCATGATAACCGTTACCAGTCCGAGATGCGCTCCCATCAGCACGCCCCCGACCGTAAATCCGATGTCCCAGCACATGCGCAGTGTACGGAAAGAGACCTTCTTCTGCCGCTCCGACAGAATAAACGGCAGGGAATCGTAAGGCGCGGATCCCAGCCCCGCGCTCATATACACGGACGCCGCCAGGATAAACAGCGCCAGCACCGGCAGAATCAGAATCCACTCCACCGTCTTCTGCGACAGGAAGCCGGCCGGCAGCGCGATCTTCCAGATCCAGCTGAAGAAATCCGACGTATAGCCCACGACGATCATATTCCCAAGGGTGCCGAACCCCACATAACTGGCGTCCAGCCCCAGCACAAACACCATCATGACCAGATTCTCCAGCAGCTGGCAGGTGCCAAAGCTGAACGGCAGATAGTTTGCCATTCCTGCCGCAAACAGCGCGCAGGGATCCGTGCCGAAGTCGAACTGCCGCAGAAGCGACAGGCCGAACCCCTGAAAGAATACGCCCACAAGCATCATCACAAGCCGTTTTTTAAAATGAGGCGGTCGCTCAAACCATTTCTTTTTCATCATCTGCAGTGTTCCCTTTCTTGAGTTTCTATTATGCTTCCCAGAGGGGGTGTTCCCGGCATGGGATCCGGCGGTTCCGTCCGAACCATATGATCCGGCGGTTCCGTCTCCGCCATCGATTCCACGATCCTGTCCGAACCGTACGATTCCGCAGTTCTGTCTCCGCAAGACCGGGCGCCGTATTCCGTTCATTCCCCGGGCATACGCCGCGCATCCCTGTCATCTCAGCAGCCGGTCCAGCCGCCACTTCAGTTCGCTCAGATCCCGCTCCACAACCTCATACACGAACACGTCCCCGCTCAGGCCGTCCAGCGTTTTGTCCAGCAGATAATTGCAGTGGACAAATGTGCTTTTCCGGAAATATTTCAGAAGCCACGGCATCATATTCTCCCCGAAGGAATCCCGCACCATCAGAAGCGTCCGGCCGTCCGGCGCCCCAGGCGCCGAACCGTAATTCAGCAGCCCGTCTGCAGTCTCCTCACATGCTATGTCGTCCAGATAACCATTCACGGAAAGCCACCGGTCCTTTACCTCAGAGTCCGGCAGATGCGCCATGTCCGCCAGATCGCCGCGCCAGACGCCGGTTTCCCACACTAGTTCCATATCCGCAAGGCTGAGCGGCTTCATTTCTGCTCCCCGCGCCAGACGCGCCTCCGGCTCTCCCGGTGACGCCTCACCGCCAGTCTCCGCCTCTCCCGTTGAAGCCTCACCGCCAGTCTCCGACTCTCCCGACAGCGTAGAATCCGAGCCGCGCCTCCCCGTCTCCAGCTCCCCCAGCAGCGCCTGCGTCCCGACGAAGCCCCCGGCCCGGTTCCAGTGGGTATCCATCCTGTAATACAGCTGGCTTACCTCTTTCTCACGATTCAGCTCCTCCAGCGGATATACGACTTTCAGGTCAGAATGCGCACGGATATACTGCACCAGCTCCTCCGCCGCGCACGTCCCCGTCGCAGGTGCGTAGGCGTCCGGCAGATACTCCCGGTAGACCTGCTCTTTATTCGGCGCAATGAACAGCACGAAGTTCTCCGGATCAGAGACGAACTGGCTACGGGCCTCAAGGAGCCTGCGAAGGATCTCCTCCTTCTCATCCTCCGTGAATACGGGAAGTCCCAGCACATCCCGGACGCTGTCCTCGCCAGCGTAGAAGAGCCAGCCGTCCTTTCCGGCAATCACGTCCTCGTGATCCACGCTGTGAAACAGCTTCCAGTTCGCCTTCGCGTACAGATTCAGCGTCTCATACCGGAACGGCGCGTGGTCATCAATGTAGCTCTCGATCGTTGCCGGCGCCTCCTCGTAATTCTCCGGCGTGATGTCCGGCCAGGGCGCCAGTTCCCGCTTCTCCAGATTCACTGTATCGCCGCCGTACAGAAGCCCGGCCAGGTTCGGCAGCAGCAGGAGCAGGAAAAAGCTTATCACAAGCAGATGTTCCTTCTTGATCTTCATGCGCGCCTCCCTCAGAACCGAAAATAGATAAACGGGTTATACGTGCTGCTGACGAGAAGCACCGTGCAGACCGTCAGAACCGCCGCCACCGCCGCGATCTCGGGAAAAGTTACGGCGTCTTCCCGGTAAAGGGCTTCCTTAAACTTCGGGCAGAGCCTCTGAACCGGCCCGCAAAGCGCGATCCCCAGGATCAGAAGCGTCCACACCCGCCGGTCCGCGAACATGGCAATCGTCAAAGCCCCTCCCTTTCCCAGAAACATTACCTGCCACAGCCTGAGAAGCTCTCCCATCTCTTCGACGCGGAACAGGCTCCATCCGATAAGCACCACCGCCAGCGTGTAGACGTGGTTCAGCACCGGCCACGGGTTCTTCTCAAGCCATTTGCCGAGGAAAGCACGCTCCAGCACCAGAAATACGCCATAGTAGACGCCCCACAGGACGAAATTCATACCCGCGCCGTGCCAGAGCCCGGTCACCAGAAACACGAGGAACAGGTTAACATAAGTTCTCATTTTCCCTTTTCGGTTTCCGCCTAACGGAATATAGACGTACCGCTTAAACCAGTTCGACAGGGAAATATGCCACCGCCACCAGAACTCCCGGACGGAAGCGGACAGATACGGGTAGCGGAAATTCTCCATGAAATCGAAACCGAACATCTTCCCCAGGCCGATGGCCATATCCGAATACCCGGAAAAATCGTAGTAGATCTGCAGCGCGTACAGAAGCATCACGAACCACGCCAGGCCGGTTCCGATCAGGGGACGGTTGGCGTCGCCGAGAACCCGGTCCACAACCGCGGCGAACGCGTTCGCGAAGATCACCTTCTTGCCCAGGCCGTAAGTGAAACGCCGGATCCCGTAAGCGGTCTTCGTCAGGGAAAGCTGCCTGTGCGCAAGCTGTTCCGACACATCGTGATACTGCACGATAGGCCCCGCGATCAGCTGCGGAAAGAAGCTGATATAGAGGGCCAGCTTCAGCGGATCCTTCTGGACGTCGATCTCCCCCCGGTAGACGTCGATCACGTAGGATAGGGCCTGGAACGTATAAAATGAAATGCCGATGGGCAGCGAGATCTCCCGAAGCGCCACAGGCTGCCCCGGAAGGAGATGGTTCGCCAGCTCCGCCAGAAAGTTAAAGTATTTAAAATATCCCAGAATCGCCAGATTCGCCAGGACGCAGACGGCCAGGACCGCCCTCCTGCGATACCGCGATACCGCCAGTCCCGCCGCGTAATTCAGCGCGATGGACGCCGCCATCAGGAAAATGTATTTCGGTTCGCCCCACGCGTAGAAAATCAGGCTGGCCGCCAGCAGAAGAAGGTTCGCCGCAGTCCGCCGGCGCCGCAGCAGATAATATAGCGCCGCGCAGACCGGCAGGAAATACCACAGAAAAATCAGGGAGCTAAACAGCATTGTTACCGTCTCCTTCTGTCCATGATCCAACAGACGCCGCTGCCGCCTGCCGCAGCCCGTCCGTCCCCTCCGCTTCCATTCCCAGATATTTCCCAAGCATCAGAAATTCGTCCTCACAGATGCAGTTCTTCAGGCTTCCGGAGCGGATTGCGTTCAGACACTCCCTGTAATCCATCCAGACGACGCTCTCCACCTCTGTCTCCTGAAGCATCAGGTCAGCGGTGTTCACCGGTTTCCGGTACACATACAGCTGTGACAGTTCCGCATCCTTAAACATCCGGCCGTAGAACTCATTTTCCGTATAGACTTTATGCCGGCCCGCAGGCTCCAGCTCATCCGCCGCGGCCGCGATCCCGAGCTCCTCCTTAAGCTCCCGAAGCGCGGTCGGCAGGTAATCATCTCCTGCCGCCACATGACCCGCGGAAGAGATATCATAGCATCCCGGATAGGAATCTTTACCCGCGCTGCGCTTCTGCAGCAGCACGTCACAGCCGCTCTTCTCATTGGGACGCACGATCCAGATATGCGCCGTCGGATGAAGGCTCCCCTCCCGATGGGCCACGCCCCGCTCCCGGACGATTCCGCTTTTCGTGCCGTCTTCATTTAAAATATCAAACAGCTCCATGGACCGGCCGTTTAACGCCGCGCTCACCAGCTTCCCGCCGCCGTCATAGACCAGCTTCAGGGAAAAGAACGGCTCGTCCTCGTCAAGCAGCCGGAAGAAAATCTTGTCCCCTTCCCAGAGATTCAGCCCCCAGACCTTATCGACGGGCACCCACTCCAGTTCCCCCTCATCGCAGGCAGCCGCCTCTCCCTCAAAACCGTCCGCCGTGAAAAGGGACATGTACTCCGTCTCCCCGCCGCCGGACACAAAAGTGACCAGTCCCCGGAACCGATAGGAGGTCAGCGTATAGCCGGTCTCCTCCTTTACCTCCCGCAGAAGACACTCCTCCGGGCTTTCGTCCGCCTCGAAATGTCCGCCCACGCCGATCCATTTGTCCTTATTCACATCGTTCTTCTTCACGGTGCGGTGCAGCATCAGCCAGCTGCCGTTTTTCTCTATATAGCACAGAGTGCTTAAACCTGTCATGAGCTTCCTCCGATCCTGCTTTGTCCGCGCGGTTCTTGCCGGCCTGCCGGCGCATCCCCTTTATCATATCACAAAATTGCGCGATGAAAAGCACAACTTTTGCGGCCACGGGATATTTCCGGAGCATTTTACACAAATTAAAGGAAAATCCATCTGGAGGTGACACGATATGAAGAACAGCGACACTGTAGAACTGCTGAAGGAATGCGACGCCGGCGTAAAGATGGCGGTCGCCTCTTTCGACGACGTGCTGGAGCGGATCCACAATTCCGATATGAAGGATCTGCTTAAGAAGAGCAAGGCCAGCCATGAGGAACTGGGCAGCGAGATCCATTCTCTCCTGGATGAAAAGGGCGGCGGCGAGAAAGATCCCAATCCCGTAGCCAAGACCATGTCCTGGATGAAGACCACCATGAAAATGGGCATGGACGAAAGCGACGCCACCGTAGCCGACCTGATCACAGACGGCTGCAACATGGGCGTCAAATCCCTGCAGCGCTATATGAACCAGTATCAGGGCGCGGATGAGACCTCCCGCAATATCTGCGGGCGTCTGGTAAGCATGGAGGAGAGTCTGTGCAGGGACCTGCGGGAGTATCTGTAAAACGCCCGGATGGGGCTCCCGGCATGCATTTCACTCTGCACGAATGGGAGCCCGTATGTGAGGTTCCTAAAACGCCCGGAATTCTTGACAAATACTTCCGAATAGGCTACAATTATGTTCCAGATGAGGGAGTAGTCGGCGCGGCCTTCCGCCGCGCGATAGAGCCAACATGCTGGCAGACGCGGTTTCCCGCACATGCCTGGTTCTATATGAAAATGATGAGACTTATCTGCAGTTTTCCGGCTGCAGATAAGTCTCTGTTTATCAGGGAGGAGTTACCGATGTCGCTGATTGAACTGTTTCTGATCGCCGTCGGCCTGTCCATGGATGCCTTCGCGGTCTCCATCTGCAAGGGCCTGTCCATGCAAAAGCTGAACGTACGCCACGCCGTGATTATCGGCCTCTATTTCGGCGGTTTTCAGGCGCTCATGCCGCTTTTCGGATATATGCTGGGCGTCAGCTTCCAGGAAGCCATCACCACCTACGATCACTGGGCGGCGTTTATCCTGCTGGCCATCATCGGCGGCAACATGATCCGGGAGGCATTGAACCCAGAAGAGGAAAACTGCGGCGATTCGGTAGCTTTCCGCGAGATGCTGCCTCTGGCCATCGCTACCAGCATCGACGCTCTGGCCGTAGGCGTCACCTTCGCCTTCCTGCGCGTACATATCCTTCCGGCGGTGTCATTTATCGGCGTCGTCACTTTCTGCCTGTCCATCGTCGGCGTGAAAGTCGGCAATCTATTCGGCGTGCGCTACAAGTCGAAGGCAGAGATCGTCGGCGGCGCGATCCTGATCATGATCGGCGCGAAAATCCTTCTGGAGCATCTGTTTGCCTGAGCGGGCGGTTGGTGCCTGCCGCTTCAGCTCCTTCGCGGATGCGGAACACGCGCAGGTCGTCGCTTCTGTTTCGCAAGCCGTGGTCTGCTTCAGCTCCCGCGCGGACGCAGAATACAGCGTTTCAGCCTACCACCCCAATCCGGCTCTGTCCTCCACACGCGACCTCGTCGCCGGATTGACCAGAATCCTTACGCCGGTGATATCCGCGACCTCATAGCTTGACAGCCTGCCCTTCTTCAGATCACTTAACATCTCGTCCTTGTTTTCCATAAAGAGCCGGAACTCATCTCCATGATAGGAACGCATCAGATGCAGTACGCCGTCAACGACCGGCTCATCCTCTTCCTGCGGTTCTTTCCCGTTTCCTTCACCGACCTCTTCCAGCGGTTCCTCACCGGTCTCTGACGCCCTGTCATACGGTACATATTGCAAAAACGGTTCCACCAGAGCCTGATTGTACGTCACCTGATAGCGTACGATTCCCTCCGGCACGGACGGATCTTCCTCGATGCCGTCCAGATAACGGTTTGTATAGTAGCTCCCTCCCAGGATGAGCGTACTGCCGTCGTCCTTGAGCGTAAAATCAAAATCCTCCGTCACAAGATATTCGCTGTCGAGCAGCTTCGTGCCTCCGTATTCAAGCGAGGACCACTCTACCAT